>JAQURU010000040.1 GCA_028715435.1 Minisyncoccota bacterium | reverse complement strand
GCAATGTTGGGCCAGAGCTCATTCAAGAGCTTTTGCAAGTGCGCATGGCAGACCGCATCGGCTCTGGTGTACCCAAAGCTGAACCGTATAAACTAAGGCATCTCAAATACTTGCTTGAAAAGGTGGTAAAAGACCCAATTTCGCCTAAAATGCTTAAAATAAATGGAGAGGATATTATGAAAACCCTTCAAATAAAACCTGGGCCAAAGGTAGGACAAATCTTATCTATTATTTTGTCCTATGTACTGTCCGACCCCAAAAAAAATGTCCGAGATTTTTTAATAGAAGAAATTAAGCGTCTTGGCGCTTTTCCTGACCAAGAATTGGCTAAATTAGCTAAAAAAGCTAAAACCGAAGTTGAGCAAGTTGAAACCAAACAAGACCAAATGACTAAAGCCAAATACTGGGTAAGTTAGCTTGGATTACCAAGAAATTTTTAATTCTTAATTCTTAATTTTTAAATAAATCTTAATGATTAAATTTTAAAACGGGCCGTAGTGTTAACAGTAGCACGAGTCTTTCGGGAAGATTTAGCTCCGGCGCACATCCGGACGGCCCGACATGAAAATGAAATTTGAGATACTGAAAAAATCAAAAAGGTCAGAGGCGCGGTTGGGGGTGATAAAAACAGCTCACGGGGTTCTGCACACCCCGGCTTTTTTTCCTGTGGCCACAAAAGCTGTTGTAAAAACATTAACAAGCTCTGACATAAAAAAAATTGGTTTTGAAGGAATTTTAGCCAACACTTATCACTTGCATTTACAGCCAGGAGAAAAAACTATTAAAAAAATGGGTGGCTTGCATAAGTTTATGAACTTTCAGGGAGTTATAGCCACAGACAGCGGCGGTTTTCAAGTGTTTAGCTTGGGTGCTGGTATTGATCACAAAACCTCCAAAATTCCCACTAAATCCGAACCAAATAGGCCACAAGGCTCTGTTGGTTTAGTAAAAGTTGCAGAGGATGGAGTTTATTTCAAATCGCATTTAGATGGCTCAAAACAGTTCTTAGGCCCAGAAAGTTCAATAAAAGTTCAGCAGGATTTAGGGGCTGATATTGTCTTTGCTTTTGACCAGCCCTCTTCGCCTTTAGATAATTTTACCAAAACCCAAGAAGCCATGGAAAGAACGCATCGCTGGGCAACTCGTTGTCTCGCGGAAAATGAAAAATTAGTTAAAAATCAAAAATTAAAAATTCAAAATTGCGAACAAGGATTGTTTGGCATAATTCAGGGTGGAAAGTACAAAAAATTAAGAGAAAAAAGCGCTAAAATTATTGGCCAGATGGATTTTGAGGGATTTGGAATCGGAGGAAGTTTTGGTTCGTCATATGGTGATTCAAAGAAGAATATGCTTGATGTTTTAAATTTAACTATTCCTCTCTTGCCTTCAGAAAAGCCCAGGCATTTGTTAGGCATTGGCCATTTAGAGGATTTGGAAATGGCAATAAAATCAGGCGTGGACTTATTTGACTGCGTTTATCCAACCAGAATGGCTAGGCACAATGTGGCTATTACGTCTTTGGGAAATCTTGATATTGCGAAAACAGTTTTCGGTCAAGATAAAAAACCGCTTGATCCAAAATGCCAATGTCCAACCTGTAAAAATTACACCAGGGCTTATTTATGCCATCTTTTCAAAGCCCAAGAAACAACTGGCTCGCGGCTTTTAACCTATCACAATCTCTGGTTTTTCAAGCAATTTGTTGATAATATAAGGCAAAAGGTTGAAAATAATAAACTTTAATAATTATGTTTAAAAAAATAATCGCTTTATTTGCTGTGAGCTTTGGCGTGTTTTTCACAGCTATGATGCTTTGGAATGTATGGAGCACAGACGTTCAAGTTGCTCTTAATGGCACTCTTATTGGCAAACTTGTACTCACTACTGGAATGCTTTCTGCAGCATTTATCGCTTTCTTAGTTGTTCTAAAACTGGTGGAAGATAGAAAGTAAAAAGTATCATAGGAAACTACAAATATGATTACTCCAAAGAAAAAATTTATGCGGTTAGCTATTAAAGAAGCTAAGGTAGCGCATCAGAAAGGCGATTATGCAGTCGGAGCGGTCCTGATAAAGGACGATGAAATTTTGGCAGTCTGCAGCAACCGCAGTAAGCGAGACGAAAATCCAATAGCACACGCTGAAACACTAGCAATCATAAGAGGTAGTAAGATTTTAAAAAGTCGTCATCTTGAGGATTGCGTGCTTTATACAACCCACGAACCATGTCCAATGTGTGCAAGTATAATTGTATGGGCACGGCTAAAAGGAGTTGTATTCGGCGCAAGTTATCGGGATATGAAAAAATATAGAGAAAAGCATGCAAACCATCATTACCTTTGGCGTACTATACATATTCCTTGCCGAGAAATATTCAGAAAATCAACTGAAAAAATTGAATTGGTGCAAAATTTTATGCGAGAGGAATGCATAGAATTATTCCACAACAAATAAATAATCTCTACGAATGCAAAGTAAAATCAATTACAGGGCTTGTAGTATAGTGGCAATATACCGCATTCGCATTGCGGGGACGGGAGTCCGATTCTCCCCAAGTCCACATGGAAGAAATATATTATTCACCTCAAAGGCGCTGCGCCCTCTTTATTCCCTATAAAAAACAGGACGGTGAGGTTTTATTTTTTTTGCAAAAAAGAGCAAAAAACATAAAACGTCTTCCTGATTATTTCGGCTTTTGGGGTGAAGGCATGCAAAAAAATGAAACCCCAGAGCAAGGCCTATTAAGAGAAGTAAGGGAAGAAATGAACTACAGGCCTGTTGGTTATAGTTTTCTTGATAAATATAATTTTGTAAGAAGCGAAAAATTTGCCTTTACTTTGGAGGTCGGGAACAACTTTGCAAATGAAATACAAATTCTTGAAGGAGAATATGGCAAATATTTCAGCGAAAAAGAAATAGAAAAAGAGCCTAAGCTTATTGAAGATGATAAAGTTATATTGCGTGACTTTTTTAAAAAGCTTCGTAAATAACATATGAAAATATATATCGGCCATTCAAAAGATTTTGACTTTAAAAAAGAGCTTTATCTGCCTATAAGGCAAAGCTCTTTTAATAAAAATCATGAAATAGTTTTGCCTCACGAAAAAAGCGACGAGCTTTTTAATTCAAAAAATTTTCTTCAAAACTGCGACCTAATGATTGCTGAAGTTTCTTTTTCTGGCACAAGCCTGGGCATTGAAATTGGCTGGGCTAATGCATTTTCCTGCCCTGTAATTTGCGTTTATAAAACGGGCGTTAAACCATCTTCGGGCTTAAAAGCTGTTTCTGATACATTTATAGAATACTCAAACCCAGAAGACTTAATAGAAAAACTTAAAGAAATAATAGAGTAATGCAGAATCAGAGCCAAAAAATCGGGCAGATTGGTGAGGATATTGCCGCAGATTATTTAAAGAAAAAAGGATACCAAATTTTAAATAGGAATTTCAAAACAAAATGGGGCGAGACAGACATTGTGGCGAGAAAAAATGGGGTAATTACTTTTGTAGAGGTTAAGACCCTTCAACAAATCAAAGGCAGGCCTTCGGAATTTTGTCCAGAAGATGAAATAACTTTTCATAAGGCCGAACAATTGCGTAAAATGGCCCAAATTTATTTATCAGCTAATCAATTGCCTTTGGATGTGGCCCAGCAAATTGATATTTTAGCCATTGAATTAACTGAAAAAAACCAGATAGCTAATATCCGCCACACTGAAAACGCGATCGAGGATTATTAAAATTTGACACCTTGTTGCCTATTTGCTAAGATATTAACAAGGTCGTTCGTAAGAACCGACCTGTTTTAATAAAAATACTATGTTAGATTTAAAAAATTTAGCTTCAGCTATTTTAGAAATTGCTGAAGAGCGGGCCATTCCCCAAGAAAAAATTGTTGAGGTTATCACTGAAGCCATTGCTTCTGCCTATAAAAAAGAATACGGTAAGAAAAAGCAGAAAATAAAAGCTAAGCTGGATTTAAAATCCGGCCGTCTTGATTTTTGGCAAATGAAACAAGTTATTGACGAATCAATGATTTTATCCGACGAGGAAATAGAAAAAATAAAAGAAAAAAAAGAAATTGGAGAAGAGTTTGAAACCGACGAAGGCAAGGTGCGGTTTAATCCAGAGCGCCATATTTTACTTTCAGAGGCCAAAGAAATTAATAAAGATGCAGAGCTTGGCGAAGAAGTTGGCTTACCTTTAGAAGAAAAAGCTGATTTCGGCCGGATTGCTGCCCAAACAGCCAAGCAAGTTATTTTGCAGAAAATAAAAGAAATTGAAAAGGAAGAAACCTTTAAAGAATTTAAAGATAAAGAAGGCGAGGTGGTTTCTGGTATTGTGCAACGAGTTGAACCAATGGCAGTTTTCTTTGATATTGGCCGGACTTCTGGCATTTTGCCCAAAAAAGAAGAAACTCCTGGAGAGTATTACAAGCCAGGTCAGCGTTTAAAACTTTTTGTTTTAAAAACTGAAAACACGCCCAAAGGCGCTCAAATTGTATTATCTAGGATTTACCCCAAACTTATTTCCAAGTTGTTTGAGTTAGAGGTGCCAGAAATTGGAACCGGCCAAGTAGCTATCAGGGGCATTGCCAGAGAAGCAGGCTCTCGCTCTAAAGTAGCGGTTGAGGCCTTAGAAGAAGGCATTGACCCAATCGGTTCTTTGGTGGGCCAGCGAGGAACTAGAATTATGGCAGTTACTAATGAGCTTGGCGGGGAAAAAATTGACGTGGTAATTTACAACGAAAACCCAGAAAAATTCATTGCCAATGCCCTGTCCCCAGCTAAAGTTCTAGAGGTGAAGATATTACCTAAAAATAAAGCACAAGCCATTATTCCAGACGACCAGCTTTCGTTAGCTATTGGCAAAGATGGGCAAAACGTAAGGCTTGCAGCCAAGCTAACCGGCTGGAAAATAGATGTGAGAAGCCTAAGCCAAATTGAAAACACTGAAATTTCAGAAGAACAATCAGCAAGTGCTGAAGAATCAGACACACCAGAAGTAAAAGAGCTAGAAGCACCAATAAAAAACGAGACAAAAAAACCAGCAACAAAAACTCCAACAGACCAGCCAAACGAATCTTAATGTTTTATTGTTAGCTTACGCTGTTGGCTTTTGACTGCAATTTTGCATTTTGACTTTTGCATTTTGAATTCTTATTATGTTTGCTAAAACCTTTTCAGCTTCCCTGCAAGGAATTGGCGCTATTTTAATTGAGGTTGAAGTTTCAAGCAGCCAGGGCCTGCGAAGTTTTAATATTGTTGGCTTGGCCGATAAATCAATTGCTGAAGCTAAAGAAAGAGTAGCTTCTGCTATTAAAAATATCGGCTTGGCCTCGCCAAATTCCCAGCCCAAAAAAGTTGTGGTAAACTTGTCTCCTGCTGATTTAAAAAAAGAAGGCAGCCATTTTGATTTAGCTATTGCCCTTTCGTATTTGCTGTCTTCCGAGCAAACTGCATTTAATCCCAGCAACAAGCTTATTTTAGGCGAATTGGCCTTAAACGGCGACTTAAAGCCCATCAAAGGGGCCTTTTCTTTTGCTTTGTTGGCTAAAGAAAAAGGGTTCAGCGAAATAATTTTGCCCAGCCAAAACGCTAAAGAAGCAGCTTTCTCTAATTTGCTAAGCCAAAATAACGAGATAAAAATAATTCCTGTGCAAACTTTACAACAGGCCTTAGCTTTCTTAGAAAACAGAACAGCCATAGAACCATATCAACCCGCCCCTCAAGAACTGCAAAAAAACAATGATTTTGAAATCCAATGGCATTGGATAAAAGGCCAAGGCCATGCCAAACGGGGCATGGAAATTGCCATGGCAGGGCATCATCACTTATTTTTATATGGCCCGCCAGGAACAGGCAAAACTTTGTTAGCCAAAGCTGCTTTATCTATAATGCCCCCTTTGTCAAACGATGAAACACTGGAATTAAGCAAAATTTACAGCGCAGCCGGGCTTTTGA
>JAQURU010000039.1 GCA_028715435.1 Minisyncoccota bacterium | reverse complement strand
TTATAAAAATCGTTTGCATTTTAGTTATTATTGCGAGCGCTGTTTTTATTACCAGTAAAGTAATGGGTGTTGGGATTGGCAGCAATTTAGATATGAACAATAATTTAATTAATAATTTAAGAGCGCCTGAGACTGATTTAGATGCGGTTAACTTAGCCACTTTGAGAACTGCGATTAAAGGGGGAGGTGAAAGCGGTTATTTGCCAAAATGGGTGCCAGGTGCTGTTTCTCCAAATTTGGATTTTGCTAAATCTTTGATTTCAGATAATGGTACTGTTCTTGATTTTCACCAGAAAGAAACAGATAATTTTGTGTTGGACAGTAGAACCACCAATCCGTCTCCAGCAGTGGTTGGCCAGATTTGGATGTGCACTGATACCACTGAAGGTGATGGAGTAAGTTTTAACTGCCAGTAAGCTCTTTTCAATTTTTTTAAAAAAATAGGACACACTATCTATTGATAGGTGTCCTATGTTGTGAGGATTACTCTTTGCAAGATTTCCATGCTCCCCATACTGTTTTTTGTTTAGTCATTGGCAGTATATTTCTTTTGCCAATTTCTTTTACAATGATTAAGGGGGGGGCAAGAAATGGATTTTCGATATATGCAGTTTTAATCCTTGCCCATCCCATTTCTGGGATTTCCCAAGAATCTAGCGACCAGTTTTCTTCTGCAAATAACGAAACAAGAGGGACTACCGGAATAGTATTAACCTCCACAACGAAGCTTCTTAAGGTGCGATTCACAATTAAGGGAATTATTTTCCCGTAACTTGTGAATTCAGCTTTGACGTCGACGTTTTGAGGCTCAATTACTTCCACGGCAATGGCTTTGATAGAGGATACGATCAGAATTTCTCCCTTGAAGTTTTCAGAAGATTCGCTTTTGAATTCTATTCTTCCATCGAGATATCCCCTAACCATTGCTTGCTCTGGACAGTCTCGTCCACGTGAGATATTTAATCGAGGAATTTCAGAGAATTTAATTTGAATCCAAAGGTTTTTTGTGCGGAATCCTCCGGCTGTAACACTCCAGGTTTGGCAATTAATTGCCTGTCCGATCTTTAAGTCATCGGGCTGAAGAGTGATTTTCTTTGGCACAGTTTGATAAACCAAAGAAAGCACTGTTTCAGGCTGTTGGACCGAGGCAGTTAATGTGGTTGGTGTTTTTTTTGCCGATGATATAGACACAAGGAACGAAATCAGAAAACATAAACCAATGAAAAAAACAATTTTTTTCATGATGAGCCTCCTTTTTTATAAAATATAAGAACAGCGTATAATTTATTGTTTTATTTTGCCATCTTTCTATTTTTTTGTCAAGAGAAAAAGGCAAATTTTAAGAAATAACTAAAAAATTTAAAAAATTATTTTGAGAAATTATGACTTTTTTAAGAAACAGAAAAATCAATTTATCTATTTTTTCTTTCGTGCTTTTTTGTTGTGCAATTTTATTTTTTGCTAACAACGCTCTAGCTCAGTCATTTTGTAATCAAGTGACTTACCCTCAACCTACAGGCCCTATTTTTAGCTGCCCAGATGGTAGGCAATTTTATTTTAATTTTTCAAGTAATAGCCAATGGGAAGCTCAAGTGGTATGCTTTCCATGGGGTCCATGTTTTCCTGGAGATTTTCAGTGTCCTGCTGGCACAAATTATACGGTGGGCAACAACCGAGCTTTTTATCCTTCGATTCGTAGCTATATTGATGCAGATAGTGTTTGTGGTTGTGACCAACTTTTTTATAATGGATTTAATTGGTCCATATCAGACTGCGGATGGCCAGATTATTCTAAAAGTTGTACCTTCTGGAAAACATTAAAGGGTCAATGTTATGACGTTAGCGGTAATCTTTTAGCAGAGACTTATTGTCGTAAATGTTACAGAACCGATATTTTTTCTTACGAGACGTCATTTGCTAATTGCGGTGACGTCTGTGTTGAGAACGCCTCTCTTTACATGTATTCTTGCGGTAGAGTAGTAGATGACAGTAATTGTTCTGGTTATGTGCCACCAAGTTGTAAAACAGAAGGCCAGAGTTGTAATAGCACCCCTGATTGTTGCTCTGGACTTGCTTGCGTTGGCGGAGTTTGTGTTCGGTCTTGTGATATTAGAAATTTGTCTTGCCCTGCTAATTGTACTTATGGCCAAACTGTAAATATTACCTATGAATATCGCAATTTAGTTCCAGCTACAAAACCGTATCTATATCGAAAGGGCCTATATTCTAATATATTAGGAACTTTATCCCAGTTTTTTTGCCAAGCAAACCAGCAAGTTAATGATAATGCTTGGCATCAAGAAACCAAAACTCTAACTTGTAATGATCTTGGCGGTGGAATGGGCAATGTTAGGGTAGGTTGTAAAGCAGACTCTGCTTCACGAGCTGATTGTGCTTTTGCTTCAGATGTTGAACGAAGTTGCACAATCGTGGCTATTCCTCCTAACGTTCCAACCTTAAGTCATTCTGGCAATACTTTAAATTCTATAACTTGGTCGTGGACTCAAGTTGGCAACTCTCCAACAGAATACCGGCTTTATGATAGTTCTGGGGGCTTAGTTAAAGACAGCATAACTTGTGCGGGCGGGGTTGGTTCAGCTTGCTCTTATCAGGAAACCGGTTTGTCTGTAAACACACAATACAGCCGTAAATTAAAGGCCTGCAATCCCTTGGGAAGTTCTGATTTTTCTAACATAGCTTCTGCCTTTACTTCAGTGGAAGCAGTGGCAAGCGCTTCCTGCACAGCGCTTGGCCTTGATTTTATAACTGTTACTGTTAGTTCAGCTGGGGGCGGCGCATTTTCTAATTTAACAGCTGGCAGTTCTGGTATTAAGTTCCAGCGTGGTGCTGAAGTGCCTGTGTGGGCTCAAACCCGTTCTTACACTTTTAATGGCCTTGCCTCTAACACAAACTATACGTTTACAATTGGTCCCAGCCGTAATGGTGATGCAGAAGAAGCAGCAGGAACTGCTTCTGTTTCCTGCACAACAGCTCAATTTGTTTCAGAGCCCAAGAACTTAAGGCCTATAGCCAGGACGGGCACTTCTATTACTTGGCAATGGGATCCAGTAGCTGGGGCTGAATATTACAAGATTTATATCCATGATGCCGTTGCGGGGTGGCTTTGCCTTAAAGAATCTAACTTTCTAAGTACTACCTTTCAGCAAGTATTAGCTCCTTACATTGGTTGCGGCATATGTGCTGGCGGTTGTATACAAACACTCAACGAAAATAGTTTTTATGGACTTAGCGTGAGCGCTTGTAATGCTGCCATGTGTTCTGGTTATACTTATGCTTCAGCTGCTACTTTAATAGAAAATCCTATAGATATTCTATTTCAGGCTACCTCTCAAACATTGCTTTTAACAACTATTTCTTGGCGGGGAAATTATTTTACTAATCTTACTAAAGGCGCTTCTGGTATTCAATTTAGAGAAATCAACACTGGCAGGATCAAAAACTTCGCTGCTTCTACTACCTGGTCTTTAACAGGGCTTTTACCCAACACAACTTATACTTTTTTTAGCCAAAGCAGAAATCAGGAAGGTATTGCTGGCACTGAATATGGGCCTGAATCTTATACCACTCCTCCTTTGCCTCCCACGAATTTAAGAACAGTTGCTAAAGGCAGAGGCATTATGACCGATCCTAATGATCCTGAATTTTGGTATATTGATTGGCAATGGGATGCTTCCCAAGGAGCTGATAGTTATAAAATTACATATCCAGGCAATTATGGCAGCTGTCCTACAACCGAAATTGCATCAGGGACAAGTTTTAGACAGTTTCATTTTTGCTCAGGCACTAATTTAGGGACTGCCTCCTTTCGTTTTATTGATCCAAATCATTGGGATAAAGTTCAAATTGGAATTTCGGCTTGTAAAGCAGGGATTTGTTCAGAAGTTGTCAAAAAAGAAACAGTTGCGCCAATTGAAACCCCTGATTTAATTTCTTGCATTAATGCTCAAAATAATGCATTTGATGTTAACGTGAAGTCCAACGAGGGCAAAAGTACATACCCACCTTTTGCTAGAACACGCTTTGCTTTTTCAAGGTTAAATAGCGGAAATTCCGGCATCAGGATTCAAATAAGAAACACAGATGGTTCTATCATAAACAGTGGCTATAATAGTAATTGGGTGAATACTGGTACAATTTTCACATACAATTTAGGGTTTAACTATGATGTGCAAGAATTTTTACCTGCCAATTGGCAGGTTACCGGGCTTCAGGCAGGCACTTCTTATCAGGTTTGTGCTCAAACCAGAAATTGGCTTGCAGACTTGGTTGTGGGCAAAATATTTTATCCTGCTGGACCTTACGATTACAGGCCCGGGCCTGACAGCGGGCAATGGAATTGTGTTACGTGTTCTACTGCGGGCTTAACAGCAGTTGGCAATATTAGAGTGCAAGCCCCAACAGGTATAATTAAACTAAAGCTTATTTCTATTAGCGATGCTCTAAGTTTACTTAGAGGAATGATTAAGGTGCAGCTGCCTTCAGGGGAAGCAGCTGCAGAATTAGTGGATGTAGCTGACCCAGATGCCTCTCCAGTAAGAGTGCAAACTCCAACTGGTATTAAGGCCTGGAGAATTGCCCCTATTTGGTAAAAAAATATGAAAAATAAATTTAAAATTTTCATTATTGTAATAGTTCTAGTAGTAAGTGCAACTGGGCTCTGGTTTTATTTACAAGCTAAAGACAGGCCAAATGAGCCAGTTTTTGTGTTTGGCGGGGTAATTGCAGAAATTAAGGGCAATATTTTGCAAGTTAAAGAACCTGCAGAGTCAAATCTTTTTGGAAAAGAAAAAACATTTAAAGTCTTAACCGTGGGTTCAACTAAATTCTCGTTAATAGAAATGCTTATTATTACTGAAGAAAATATGCACGAACCTACTTTTGCTAAAGAGATTTCTTTTACTGATTTGCAAATAGGCGATCAAATAACCATCAAAAGCTTGAACGATTTAAGATTTTTGTGGCCTTGGCAGAAAGTTCAGGCAGAATGGATACAGGTTTCGCGAGTTCAATAGAAAGTTTTTTCTATGCGAATTTATAAGAAAATTTTAACTGGCTTGGCAATAGCGCTGGTGGCGGCAACTGGCGTTATTTTGGTTTATAGCCATACCAACCAACAGGTAAAAGCAGGGGCTTTGGATAATGTTTGGGGGTTTGCTTGGTCAGATTTAATGGGTTGGGTTAGTTTTAACAACACTTCTTCTGGCGGGGGCAATTCTTATGGGGTTAACATAACTGATAATGGAGCAACAGGGGTTTTTTCTGGCTATGCTTGGTCAGAACATGCTGGATGGATAACTTTTAATGAAGCAGACTTAGGAAGCTGCCCAACAGCTCCTTGCCGGGCTTGGGTGGATAAGAGCGATGGTTTAGTTTATGGTTGGGGTAAAATTTTAACCACTGGTGATTGGGTACGATTGCGGGGCAATGGCTGTAATGTTTCTATTGATAGAAACACAGGAGATTTTTCTGGCTGGGCTTGGGGCGGGGAAACAACTGGCTGGCTAAGCTTTAACGCTGTTAATGATTCTTGCCCTTATCCTTATAAAGTGCAAACTTCTTTTAAATTTAATACTAAACCAACAGTGAGTATTTCTTCAAATCCGAGCTTGGTTAATGAATGCACAAATCCTGCTTATAGCTTTTCTTGGACATTCAGCGATCCAGATATAGGCGACACTCAAAGCGCATATCAAGTTCAAGTTGTTAAAACTAGCAATGCTACTTGGGTTGCAGGTTCTGGTGAATTTGACGAAACTGCTTCAAGCCCTTCTCAAACAAAAGAAATATTACTTTCGCCAAGCCCTGGGCTAAATCAACTTGGCTATAATACTGCTTATCAATGGCGAGTGAGGGTGTGGGATAGCGGTGGCTTGGCCTCTGATTGGGCTTATGGCAATAATTTCACAACTCCTTTGCATATCTACCCAACTCCTGATTTTACTTGGAGCCCTCAAGTGCCTTTTACAAACCAAACAGTTCAATT
>JAQURU010000038.1 GCA_028715435.1 Minisyncoccota bacterium | reverse complement strand
TACTTTGTCAAATGAAAACACTGGAAATACTTTGCTAAATCTTAGCCTTGCATTTTCCAGTGTTGTGTGTGGCCACAACTTTTGCTGTGGCTTATTTTTTTTGTTGGACTGAAAGCTTGATGTGCCCGTTTTTTGCAACTTCTTCAGCCGCTTTTTTAATTGCGCCAAACATCTTTTCTTTTCCTTGGCTTTTAAGCCAGGATCTAAAACCTTCTATATTCCCCTCTTGATAATAAGAAGCGTAAATATAGACAAGTGCCCTGTCTTTCTTGCCAAGAGCAATAGCAGCTGTTGCCTTGCGGACATTATCAACCTTATTATCGACTTCTTTTATCTCGCCTTTCAGGGTTTCCACCTCGGTTTTGTCTGCCTTTTTATCCAGGTCTGTTTTTGTCAATGTATCATTCGGAACTTTATTTTTAAGTTCCGCTACTTTATCAACAAGCGGATTTATAACGCTTTCTGACAAAGTTTTTACTTGAGCATCAAGGCTGGATACCTTTCCCTCAACCTCACCAACCATCTTTTCTATGCCATCTGCTTTTATTTCCAAAGCTTTTGAAGCAAAAGAATTGTTGAGTAAAGCCAGAGTATCGGTATTGACCTTACCTGTTACGTCTTTGCCCATAACCTCTTCCAGTTTTTTCCCGCCCAGCATATTTTGTTCCACCCAAGCCTTAATAGCGCCTTGGGCTTGTGGACTGTTCCAGTCCATAATCGGCTCCTCTGCCAGTCTTTTTAGTGCCATCTCATTGGCTTTTTGCTGTGCCACGAGCACTGCAATAGCATCAGTATTTTTTTTGTCCTCCGCTCTTAACCCTTTAAGGGTTTTGCCGTCCACAGTAACAGCCTTTTGGTTTATGAGCTTTTTAACCTTTTCTATATCGCTACCAGATTTTTTTTCTAACTCAGGAATAACCTTTGTTAACAAATAAGTCATCTGGTTTTGGCGAAGATTCCTTTGCTGTTCAATAGTCATACTTGACCAATCAACAGGTTTGGGAAAATACTTTTCCAGTAGCTGCTTATCAATCTGCGACGCAGGATCTACGGTGGAAGTAATTTCTGCATTACTAAAACCAGCTAAGACTCCTACCATAAAGAATACTAAAAAAACTAACAAAAAATTTTTCATTTCATAGCCTCCCTTTAGAGAATTGTATCACGGCTCGGGTTCAAGCCCGCCGGTGTTGACGGTTGAGCTGACGCTGGTGTTTTGGGTGGATTAATCTTTTCCACCTCAAACACCGTGAAAGAAAACGTTCGTGTCCAAACATTCTTTCCGTTCACTTCTACGTTGTAAATTCCAGCCTTTAGCGGGCTATCCGGTGTCCAGTAAAATTCCTTTACCTTTTTTTTAGGATCAGAAAAGTTGCCAACAAAATCTCTCCCTTCGCTATTCTTGACTGACAAGGTAGTTAGTTCTGAGGGCTTAATTTTTTCATCCGTAGAAAATTTAACCCTAGTAAGAGGGCCTTGGACGCTTGACTCATTGACTGGCTCTACTAAATAAACAATTACGAGCGTTTTTTCTGGCCAGAACAATTCAACACAAATTAATGATGCTGTTATTACGAGGGCAATAATGATGACCATCCAGATCCATCTTCTACCTTTTTTCTTTGGTTCTGGTTGTTTTTGCCCATCCGCCTGACGCCATTCTCCTTCTATTATTACTTCTTGTTTTTTTTCCTCTTCTTGTCTTTCTTCTTGCATTTTAAATTCCTCCCTGAAATAAACTTATATCTTGACAACTAAAAGGTTGTGACCGTTCACAAACCAACAAATATATTTAGTTGTCAAATAACATTATGCCAATACACTACCATAAAAATTACCTTCTGTCAATATTTTACAACACAAAACCCCGCCCTTTTAGAAAAGGCGGGGCCACAAATTAAAATATTGAATGTATCAAGGAAAAAATTTATAGATATCCTTTCTGTGCAAAACTCGCATAAAAATAACTTTCTCCTGTTCTGCTTTAAATCCGATTCGATAATCCCCTATGCGTATTCTATAATATCCTGAAAATCCAGTTAAAGATTTTATTGAATAAATTTTTAAAATTTCATCAGAAAAATTTTTCGCTTTTGGGAAATCAATAAAACAAACTTTTTCAACTTTAATTTTAATCTGGCCTAAAAGTTTTTTAAAATCTTTAATAAAACTTGGCTTGAATAAAATTTCCATTTATTTTATCTGCTTTCTGGCTTTATTAAGTGAAATATTTTTTTCTTTTTCTGTTTCCTCCATTAAATAGCCAAAAGACTTTTCTTCAATAAAATTTAAAATTTCATCTAAAAAAATAGCTTTTTTTTGCAATAAACTAATGCCAGAAAAAGCAGAAATATTTTTATTTTTTTTGATTATTGTTGCTCCGTTCATATTTTTATCAATTATAACTCAAAACGCCCTTATTGCAAGAGCGTTTTGCTATTAACTGTTAGTTATTGGTTATTTAAGCTCAACTTTAGCGCCGGCGGCTTCAAATTTCTTTTTCATATCCTCAGCTTCCTCTTTTTTCACTCCTTCTTTCACAGTTTGAGGAGCTTTTTCTGCAGCATCAACCATATCTTTGGCTTCTTTCAAGCCAGTTTGGGTTATATCGCGCAAAACTTTAATAACATCAATTTTCTTATCCCCCACTCCGGTTAAAACAACATTAAATGCTGTTTTTTCTTCAGCGGCTTCACCTGCTGGTGCTGGAGCGGCTGTTGGAGCGGCCACTGCTGGAGCAGCTGACACGCCGAACTTTTCTTCTAAAACTTTAACTAGCTCAGCTAAATCAATAACCGACATTTGCTCGATTTCTTCAACCAATTTTTTGAACTTGGCTGGAACTTCAATTTTTTCTTTTTCTTCTGCCATATTTTTATTGTTTTATCTTAGACAAAATCGTTATTAGACCTTTAATGTTTCCATTTAATACATACACGAAATTAGAAACAGGTGCTTGCATGCTGCCCAATAATTTGCCCATCAATTCTGGCTTGCTTGGCAATTTGGCTAGTTCCATTACCCTACCTTGCTCTAAAAATTCTTGCCCTAAAGTGCCAGCTAATATTGTTATCTGGTCGTTCTTTTTTGAATTCTCATAAGAAATTTTAGCTGGGCTAACTTCATCAGTAAACCCGAATATAATTGCCATTTGGCCTTTCATGGTTTTAATTTTTTCTAAAACCTCTGTTTCCTTGGCTGCCTCTAAAACCTTTTCCAGCAAGCTTTTTTTAACCACCTGCATCAAGCAGCCCGCTTGTTTGAGCTCGTCTCTAAACTGAAAAATCTTTTTGGCTGGAGAGGCGCCAAAATCAACAAACACGCTGGACTTTTGCTTTGCAACTTTATCTTGCAAGTCCTTTATAATTTCTTGTTTTTGTTCTTTTGTTTTTGGCATAAATAAAAATCTGCGTTTCCGCAGCAAGTAAAACAAATAACTTTGTCTCCTTAAAACAGGCCTTACTTTTTTGCCTGTTGTCTACGGATTTAACTTAAATATACACTACTCAAAACTTTTGTCAAGAATTTTAACTCGAAAACCGCGCTATCATTATAACTTCATCTCCGCGGAAAAAGTTTCTCACTGTGGCTTCTTTCTTAGCCCCTAAAGTTTTTTGGTAAAGCTCTTGAGCTTTGTTGTCTGTGCCTGTGGTAACTTCCACTAATTTTAAAACACTCCCGCGATTTTTTAAATATTTTTTAATGTTTTCCAACGACTGCAAAATTAATTGCCTGCCAACTCCCCTGCCCTGAAAATCTGAAGAAACAGCAATTTGCTCTAACTCCCAAACTGATTCTTTTCTAAAACCGCCTTCTTCTACCCATAAAATATAGCCAAGGATTTTGCTTTTTTCCTTAGCTGTAAAATACTGGGCCCTTGGCCAAGCACTGAAATTACACTTCACCCATTTAACAGCTTTGGTTTTTGGCTGCATGCCAGAAAAGCACTGGCTGGCAATTTGGGCTATTTGCGAAATATCATTTTTTTTCGCTTTGGAAATTTTTACCATATTACTCAACGGTTACGGATTTTGCCAAATTGCGAGGCTTGTCCACGTCTATGCCTTTTGAAACAGCAACATAATAAGCTAAAAGCTGCAAGGGAATTACGTTAATTATTGGCGATAATAAATCAACAGCAAAGGGCACTTCTATAAACTCATCGGCTAAGTTTTTAGCTAAAGTATCATCGCTGTTAACAATAGCGAAAATTTTACCTTTCCTGGCCTTGACTTCTTGCATATTGCTTAAAATCTTTTCGTAAGTTTCATCCTTAGTGGCTAAAAATACCACTGGCATATTTTCATCAATTAAAGCAATCGGGCCGTGCTTCATTTCAGCAGCCGGATAGCCTTCAGCGTGGATATAAGAAATTTCTTTTAGTTTTAATGCGCCCTCCAAAGCCACAGGGTAGTTTGTTCCCCGGCCCAAGTATAAAGCATTAGTGGATGTTTTTATAATTTGAGCAATATTTTTTACTTTTTCAGCCTGGCTCAAAACCTCTTGCAACTGATTTGGTAATTCTTGCAATTGGCTTAAAAAGTTAAGGTCAACCCAGCAATCATCTTTATTTTGCTGCAAATAAACAGCCAGTAAAATCAGTGCTGTTATCTGGCAGGTAAAGGCCTTGGTTGAAGCAACGCCAATTTCCGGGCCAGCGTGCAAATAAATTCCAGCATCAACCTCCCTAGCAATAGTTGAGCCAACCACGTTGACAATGCCGATAGTTTTAGCTCCTTTGGCTTTAGCAGTTTTTAAAGCGCCCAAAGTGTCTGCTGTTTCACCTGACTGGGAAATAACTATTGCTAAATCTGACTCATTAACTAATGGGTTTCTATACCGAAATTCCGAAGCATAATCAACTTCAACGGGAATTCCAGTTATTCTCTCAATAATATGCTTGCCAATCAAACCGGAATAATAGCTTGTGCCACAAGCCAAAATAATTATTCTTTTTACAAAACAAGGGTCTAAGGTAAAAGAAAACTTCACTCCATTGCTGCTTAGCCTGCCCCTCAAAGTATTGGCAATGGCTTGGGGCTGTTCAAAAATTTCTTTAAGCATAAAATGCTCAAAACCACCTTTTTCTATTTGCTCAACAGACCATTTTAATTCTTGTATTTCTTTTTCAATTATTGTGCCATCAAACTTTTTCACGGCAAATCCATCAGTCGACAACATGGCCATTTCATTATCCTCTAAATAAATCACTCTTTTAGTGTGGCTTATTAAAGCCGCCGCATCCGAAGCCACAAATATTTCTTTGTCCCCTATGCCCAAAACTAACGGAGAGCCTTTTTTAACAGCAATAATTTTCTGCTCTTTATTGCAAACAATAGCCAAACCAAAAGTGCCTTCTAAAACCTCTACTGCTTCTTGAACTGCTTTCTCAAAATTATTTCCAGAATAAAACTTTTCTATTAAATGGCTAAGAACCTCTGTGTCTGTTTGAGAAGCAAAGATATGGCCTTCTTTTTCCAGCAAGCTTTTCAACGCCTGAAAGTTTTCAATAATACCATTGTGAACAACTGCAATTTCTTTTTTACAATCAAAGTGCGGATGAGCGTTAATTTCAGTTGGCTCCCCATGGGTTGCCCATCTGGTGTGGCCAATTCCTAAAGTTGCTTGAGGCAGTTTTGCATTTAAAATTTTGCTTTCTAGGTCCGCAATTTTGCCAGAACTTTTGCAATTAAAAAGCTCTTGGTTTTCAACCAAGCAAATGCCAGCGCTATCATATCCCCGATACTCCAAACGTTTCAGCCCTGCTATTAAAATAGAGCTGGCTGGCTTTGAGCCAATATATCCAAATATCCCGCACATAAAAATAAATCAAAAATCAAAATGCAAAAATCAAAAATTTAGCGCAAATACTTTGCTTTAGCTGCTACGTGCTGATTAAAGGTTTTGCTAAAAATTGTCTGGCCATTTTTAGCGCTCAAATAGTACCAATAAGGGCTGTCCTGATAATATATCGCAGCTTTAATACTTTCAAGCCCTGGGTTGCAAATCGGGCCTGGAGGCAACCCATTGTTTCTATATGTATTATAGGGAGAATCAAATTGCAAATCATCAAGCGATAATTTAGCGCCAGAATCCCCCAAAGCATAATTGATAGTGGAATCAACTTGCAAGGGCCAGTCTTCTTGCAAACGTTTCCATAAAATACCAGCTACAATTTGTTTATCTTGATAGCCCTTGACTTCTTTTTC
>JAQURU010000037.1 GCA_028715435.1 Minisyncoccota bacterium | reverse complement strand
TCTGCTCCTCTGCCATCCGCCAACTGGCGGAGCAGAGGAGCGGAGCGGGGCGAGAGCAACATGGCAAAAAAGAGTGAACAAATTAAAGAAATGTTAAAGCAAAACAAAGATAGCTTGCAAAGAATCTTGAAAGAAAAACAAGAAGATCTAAGAGTTTTTAGATTTGATTTATCAGCTGGGAAAGTAAAAGATGTGCGGGCTATCAGAGCAGCCAAAAAAGAAATCGCTAGAATTAATACGATTTTAAATAAGCAATAAGTTTATCTCTGCTTTACTTTTTCGCTTTGCTAATTGGCAGAGCAGAGGAGCGGAGTGAAAGATAGAGAAATATGCCAAAAAAGATATTAGAAGGAACAATTATTTCCAATAAGATGCCAAAAACCGTTGTTGTGAAAGTTGGAACGCCCAAAGTGCATCCAAAGCATAAGAAAAGGTTTACTGGCTTTAAAAAATATAAAGCTGATACAGCCAATAATGTTTTTGAAATTGGAGATCGTGTTTTAATTGAAGAGTCAAGGCCTATTAGTAAAGACAAAAAATGGATTGTAAAAAATAAAGTATGATTCAATTACGAACAATATTAAATGTGGCGGATAATACAGGAGCAAAAGTGGTGCAATGTTTTGGGCTGCCTGGAGGAACCAGAAAAAGATCAGCTAAAATTGGAGAAATTATTGTTGCGGCTGTTAAAAAAGCCGAGCCACGAAGAGAGGTAAAAGAGCATCAAGTTGTTAAAGCAGTGATAGTAAGGCAAAAAAGCCCATTTAAAAGAAAGGATGGGTCAATTATAAGGTTTGATGATAATGCTTGCTGCATTTTAAATGACCAAAAACAGCCCAAAGGAAACAGAATTTTGGGCCCAGTGCCAAGAGAATTAAGAGAAAAAGGATTTGAAGCCATTATCACGCTGGCCAAGGATGTAGTTTAAATATATGCGCATAAAGAAAGGAGACAATGTTTTAATAATCGCAGGCAAAGATAAAGGCAAAAAAGCCAAGGTTTTGAAAGTTTTTCCTTTACTTGGATTAATTTTGGTTGAAGGAGTAAATATAAAAAAGGTTCACAAAAAGCCAAAGAAGCAAGGCGAAAAAGGACAGGTTGTTCAAATGCCTTCCCCTTTTCAAGCTTCTAAGGCCCAAGTTATTTGCCCAAAATGTGATAAGCCAGCAAGAATTGGCTATCAGGTAAATAAGGAGGGAAAAACTCGCATTTGCAGAAAATGCAAAGCCGAAATTTAGAAATCAATAATTAGAATTTTTATGGAAAGGTTATGTGAAAAATATAATAAAGAGGTTGTGCCAGCAATGGTTAAGAAGTTTGGTTATAAATCTGTGATGGCTGTTCCAAGGCTTAGTAAAATTGTTGTTAACAGCGGTTTCGGCAAAAACATTGCCAGCAAGGGTTCTGGAGAAAGAGAAAAAATAGAGGAATATGTAGCCCAGTCAATAGAAACAATTACCGGACAAAAACCATCTTTACGAAAAGCAAAAAAATCAATCGCTGCTTTTAAGCTTAGGCAAGGCATGGTTGTTGGTGTATCTTGCACCTTAAGGAAACAAAAGATGTATGATTTTTTAGAAAAGTTAATTTGGGTTGTTTTGCCAAGAAGCAGGGACTTTCGGGGAATTAATATGAAGGCAATGACAGATCAAGGCGATATTACCGTTGGTTTTAAAGAATATGTTCCATTTTTTGAATTAAAAGTAGAAAAAGAAAAAGGAATTTTCGGCTTGGAGCTTACCATCTCAACGACCGCTAAAACTAAAGAAGAAGGAACCGAGCTTTTAAGGTTGTTAGGATTTCCTTTTAAACAACAGTAAAACATTTATGGCAAAGAAATCATTAATTAATCAATCAAAAAGAAAGCCAAAGTTTTCTTCCCGTATTGTAAGAAGGTGTTTTAAATGCGGAAGGTATAGGGGATATATTAAGGATTTTGGTTTATGTAGAATTTGTTTTCGAGAAATGGCCAGCAAAGGCGAAATTCCGGGAGTTACTAAATCATCTTGGTAAAAAATATGACAGATCCAATTACCGACATGTTTAATAGAATAAGGAACGCTCAAATTGTTTTTCATAAAACAACCGAGATTCCTTTTTCAAAATTAAGATATTCAATCGCTGAAATTTTAAAAGCAGAAGGTTTTATCTTAGATTGCAAAAAAAAGGGCAAGAAGCCATACCAGTTTGTGAAAGTTCAATTAAAATACGATAATAAAATACCAGCTGTGTCGGGGTTTAAGAGGATTTCCAAGCCAGGGCAAAGAATTTATAAAAGAGCAAACGAAATTTCAAAGGTTAAAAGCGGATATGGCTTAGCCATTGTTTCAACCACCAAAGGATTATTAACCGATAAAGAAGCCAGAAAAAATAAGATTGGTGGAGAATTAATGGTGGAGGTCTGGTAAATTAAGAATTTTTAATATGAGTAGAATTGGAAAAAAACAAATTAAGCTGCCCAAAGAAGTTACGGTTGAAATTAAACCAGGAGAACTTTTAGTTAAAGGCCAAAAAGGCCAAATTAAACAAGAAATTCCTTTTGGCATTAGCATTGAGCAAAAAGAGGATACTTTGTTTGTTCAACCAGAGTTAAGTTCAGCTCTACCCAGCAAGAAAGGAAAAAACATTCCAGCTCTTTGGGGGTTAACCACTGCTTTATTATTAAACAATGTAAAAGGAGTTTCCGAAGGTTTTGAGAAAAAATTAGAAATTAGAGGAGTTGGCTTTAAAGCAGCTTTAGAGGGAACAACAAAATTAAGATTGGATTTAGGGTTTTCCCATCCTATTATTATGGAGATACCGCTGGGGTTGTCTGTGGCTGTTGAAAAGCAGTTCATAATTATCTCTGGATTTGATAAGCAGCAGGTAGGCCAGTTTGCTGCTAAAGTAAGAGCGCACAGAAAGCCAGAACCTTACAAAGGGAAGGGCGTTCGATATTTTGGTGAAATAGTTAGGAAAAAGGAAGGCAAGAAAGCAGGGAAATAGTAAATATTTAATCATTAGTATGAAAGCTACTAAGCAACAAAAAAGAATAAGAAGGCACAACAGGATAAGGGCAAAAGTTATTGGCACAAGCAAGTTGCCTCGGCTTTGTGTGTTTAGGTCAAACCAGCATATAATTGCTCAAGTGATAGATGACTTAAAAGGCAAAACAATTGTTCAGGCAAGTGACATGCGTAAATCAAAAGTTAAAAGTCAGAAACCAAAAATACAAACAAAAAGTCAAAGTTTAGAAAAGGAATTAACGGGAAAAGTTGCATTGGCCTTTGAGGTGGGCAATGAAATTGCTAAATTAGCCACAGAGAAAAAAATTACTAAAGTGATTTTTGACAGGGGAGGGTATAAATATCACGGCAGGGTAAAGGCTTTGGCTGAAGGAGCAAGGCAAGGCGGCTTAAAATTTTAAACATATGGAACAACAAAGACAAGGAAAATTTAATAGAGACAGAAGAGGCCAATTTCCGCCAAAACCAAAAGATGAATTTGATTCAATGGTTTTGGATTTAGCTAGAGTTACTCGGGTTACTAAAGGAGGCAAACAAATGCGGTTTAGAGCAGTTGTGGTTGTTGGCAACAGAAAAGGCAAAATTGGCTTGGGTGTTGCCAAAGGGCCTGATGTGGCAATTGCTGTTGAAAAGTCAACAAGGTTGGCTAAGAAAAATCTGATTGCTGTTCCAATGTTTCAAGAAACAATTCCTCATGAGGTTGTAGCCAAATATGGCCCAGCCAGGGTTTTATTAAGGCCCCAAGCCAAAGGAAGGGGTTTAGTGGCAGGCGGGCAAGTTAGGGTCATTTGTAATTTAACGGGTATTAAAAACGTTTCGTCAAAATTGCTTTCTCGCTCTAGAAATAAATTGAATATAGCTAGGGCAACAATAGCGGCCTTGAGGCAATTAAAAACTAAAGCTTAATTTATGCAGATTCACGAGATACAACCAAAAAACAAAACCAAGGATAGGAAAAGGGTTGGCAGGGGCGGTAAAAAAGGCACTTTTTCCGGAAGGGGCTGTAAGGGGCAGAAATCCAGGGCTGGGCGGAAAATGCAGCCGTTTATGAGAGAGCTTATAAAAAGATACCCTAAAATTAGAGGATACCGGCAGGAATCAAGGACAAAAGGAATTGTGGCTTTAAATCTTGATATTGTAGAGAAAAATTTTCAATCAGGCGATAAAATTACGCCAGCAATTTTGCTTGAGAAAAATATGATAAACAAGCTTAACGGTAAAGCACCAAAAGTAAAAATTTTAAGCCGGGGAGAAATAACCAAGGCTTTTAACTTTGAGGGTTGCTTGGCTTCAAAAGCTGCTCAAGTTAAAATAGAGAAAGAAGGCGGTTCCATTAAATAAATTTATGGAGTGGTTCCAAAAATTATTATTAATATTTAAAGATAAACAATTACGGAATAAAATTCTGTTTGTTTTAGCTTTGTTGGCAATTTTTCGTTTAGCTGCGAATATCCCGATTCCAGGAATTGACTTGGAAAATTTAAAAAGATTTTTTAACCAAAACGAGCTTTTCGGGCTTTTAAATGTTTTTGTGGGCGGTGCTTTTGATAACCTATCTATTGTAATGCTTGGTTTGGGGCCTTATATTACCTCAACCATTATTATCCAGCTTTTAACAATGATTTTTCCTTCTTTGGAAAAAATGTATAAAGAAGAAGGAGAAGCAGGCCGGGCCAAATTTAATTATTATGGCCGTATTTTAACCGTACCTTTGGCCGCTATTCAGGCATATGCCATGCTGGCTTTATTTCAAAAGCAAGGGGCTATTGCTGTTTTACCTCCGTTGCAAATGATAACCTCAATTATTACCATAACCGGAGGAGCTTTATTTTTAATGTGGCTTGGTGAGTTAATAACAGAAAAGGGTATTGGAAATGGGGTTTCTATTCTTATATTTGCCGGCATTATTTCTGACACTCCCAATCAGATTAGGCAAATTTTAGTTAGCTGGGATTCCTCAAAAACTCTTTCGTATATTTTATTTTTTGCTGTGTCTTTGATAATTATTGCGGGAGTAGTTTTAGTTACAGAAGCCAAAAGAAACATTCCGGTTAATTACGCTAAAAGAGTGCGAGGCAATAAAATGTATGGAGGGGTTTCCACTTATTTGCCCATTAATTTAAACCCAGCAGGGGTTATTCCAATTATTTTTGCTTTAAGCATTTTACTTTTTCCAACAATGATTGCTAATTTTTTAACTGCTGGGGGGAATGTTTTCATTGCCAATATCGCTAAATCAGTTTCTACTTTTTTACAAAATGTTTGGATACACGGCAGTTTATTTTTCATTCTTGTTTTTCTTTTTACTTTCTTTTACACGGCTGTTACTTTTGACCCCAAATCAATCTCCAATAATTTGCAAAAGATGGGGGGATTTGTGCCAGGTATTAGGCCGGGGGAATCAACCGCTGGGTTTTTAAGGAAAATTCTCTATAGAACATTATGCATTGGCGCTTTGTTTTTGGGCATAATTGCAGTGATGCCTTCAATTGTTCAAGGGATAACAGGAGTAGTGGCCTTTCAATTTTTAATCGGAGGCACGGCCTTGCTGATTGTGGTTTCTGTTGTTTTGGATATTTGGAGGCAAGTGAAAGCCCAAATGGAAATGCGCGACTACGAGAATTTATAAATTTACACTGGTCTTACCTGTGGAAGCTTACGGGCTTGATTTTTTTTGACAAAGTAGTAGTATTTGTATTGTATTAAATTTTAGTATTTTTGCACATTACAAAATTTTTTTGAAAAATTATTAAAAGAAAAGGAGAAAAAGATGAACCCCGAAAAAGAAATTAAAAAGTGGTTAAAGGAGCAGCTTTTATCGGAGGACGACAAACCCTGGAAAGCATGGGTGGATTTTGAAAGACGTGAACCAAGGGATTTAGCTAACTTACTTCAAATGGACGTTAAGGAAAGCATAAAAAAGAGGGCAATTTTGCTTCTTTTGCTTCCTAATGTTGACTGGCTTCCTCTTTATTGGACAGAAAGAGAAAATGTTGGGAAGTTTTATCAAGACGAAACTTTCCTTGAAAAATTATCGCCCACTTTGTTGAATTATGCGGCTGAGTTGATAATAAGGTTTTGTGAGGTTATAAAGCCACTTCATTGCGACAAACCAAAGAGTGTGGTCGAAGGGGGTCGCGGTATTAAAGTTTTTATGCAAATTCCGGATAAATATCATGATGCGCTTTATTTTTATAATCATTGCATTTTAGATATGCTTTCCTTGCTTCCTGAAGCTGTTGGAGAGCGGTTGTTTGCGCTTTATTCATTAAAGGATATCTCTACCTATTATAACATGGAGGAGGCATCTGGATACAATCCTTTTCAAATCTTAATGTTGAGGCAGGATTTGGACGAAAGATGGAAGCGAAAAGCCGATGAAGCAATGAAAAAGATAATTTTTTCGGAAGTTAGGGGTGAAACAAAACCGAGAGAGAATTGGGAAGATGCATCCACTTGGTATGGTGAAACCCTTGGGTACGCTATTGGTCGAGAAAAATTGCCTTATAGCCCAGAGTTTCTTATAGACCAGATAGGCTTCCTGATTTCTAAAGATCTGGATGGTAGCCGCGTTTCCGTTTCTTCTTATAAAGTTATAGAATTTCTCCAACTATTGGGTGGAGATGAGCACAAAAAACTAAGACAGGACTTTTCTCGTTTCGTTCTTTCGAAAAATCACGATAAATTT
>JAQURU010000036.1 GCA_028715435.1 Minisyncoccota bacterium | reverse complement strand
GATGATGGTTTTAATGCAGCAAGCAAGAATCCGATTGTAAAATTTGGAACTTCTGGCAGAGACCAGCCAGTTTATTTGCAAATTACCGATAATGTTGGAGCTTGCATTACTTCAAAAAATGTTAATGTTTCTTTGCCCTTGCCAAAGTACAAAGAAATTTCGCCTGAATAATTAGCGAAAAATGCCTCGGGCTTGCTTCCGAGGCATTTTTTTGTTAAAATATGAGGTATGTTAAATAATATTCAAATTTATGGCATTAATTTACCTGATTATAGCAGGAGTTATTTTACTAATTTTCGGCAGTGTTTTGGGCTATTTGGCTCGTCAGTCAATTGCTAAAAAAAGAAAAGGCACTATTGAAGCAAAGCTTCAAAAGAAAATTGAGCAAACCAAACAAGAAGCCGAAGGTCTGATTGCTCAAGCTAAAGAAAAAGCTAATCAAACAATTCAAATCGCTCAAAAAGAGGCAGATGACAGGCGCAAAGAAGTATTAGCTACAGAAAGATTGGTATTGAAGCGGGAAAGAACATTAGATGAAAAAATTTCAGCTTTTGAGGAAAAAGAAAATATTTTTTCGGAAAAAGTAAAAAAAGTGAGAGAACTTAAAGAGAAACTGCTAACTTTAGAGCAAGAAGCAACGCAGAAGTTAGAAACCATTGCTAATCTTTCTCAAAAAGACGCAAAAGATGAAATTATTAGAGTAGTTGAGATTAGCCATGAAAAGGACTTATTAGAGCGAATTCACAAGTTAAAGCAAGAAGGCGAAGAAAAGTTCAACGGTTTAGCTAAGGAGATGATTGCCACAGCTATTCAAAGGAATGCCTTGAGCCAAGCCCAGGAAATAACCACCACAACCTTAACCTTGCCCTCTGATGAAGTCAAAGGAAGAATTATTGGAAAAGAAGGGCGCAATATAAAGGCCTTTGAAAAGTTAACTGGCGTTGAAGTGGTGGTTGATGACACGCCCGAAACGGTCTTGATTTCCGGATTTAATCCAGTGAGGCGCCAAATTGCCAAAAGAGCCTTGGAAAAGCTTATTAAAGACGGTCGAATCCAGCCAGCTAAAATTGAAGAACAAGTTAAAAAAGCAGAAGAAGAAATAGCCGAACAAATCAAAGAGGCTGGAGAAAAAGCTGTTTTTGAAACCGGAATTTTAGATTTGCCTCCTAAAATCATTGAGCTGTTGGGCAGATTGCACTTTAGAACAAGTTATGGGCAAAATGTTTTATTGCATTCCATGGAGGTTGCTTTTTTAGCAGCTACTTTAGCAGAAGAATTAGGAGTGGATGTTAGGGTGGCTAAAAAAGCTGGTTTATTGCACGATATTGGCAAAGCGCTTGACCATCAAGTGCAGGGCTCTCATGTTGATATTGGCATTAAGATTTTAGAAAAGTTTCGTGTTGAAAAGTCCGTTATCGATGCAATGAAATCGCATCATGAAGAATACGAGCCAGAGAGTATCGAGGCAGTTATTGTGCAGGCAGCTGATCAGATTTCCGGAGCGCGGCCGGGCGCCAGAAAAGATACTGTTGAAAATTATTTAAAACGTCTCAAAGAATTAGAAGATTTAGCGTTGGCTTTCCCTGGGGTGTTTGAGGCCTATGCTATTCAAGCGGGCAGAGAAATTAGATTATTTGTGAAACCCGAAGAGGTTGGAGATTTGGAGGCTTATAAAATTGCCAGAGACGTGGCAAGTAAAATTCAAGATGATTTAAACTACCCTGGTGAAATAAAAGTAACAGTTATTCGAGAAACCAGAGTGATTGAATACGCTCGCTAGCGCGAATAATTAACAATTGGCAATTAACAATTGACGAATAAGGTTGCTTTTTCCGCTTATTTGTTGATATAATGCAATAATTGGTAAATTACTAAAGGTCGTAGCAAAATTTAAAATTTTTATTACGATGAAAGCTACAAAAGAAGATATTATTGATGCAATAGTAAAAGCAACTGGGTGCACAAAAGGCTGCGCAGTAACTAGTTTAAACGCAATCATTGCTGAAGTTGAGCGATCATTGAAAGCAGGCAAGGATGTTGTTTTAACTGGCTTTGGCACATTTACTGTGTCCAAAAGAGCTGCTCGGGTTGGCCGAAACCCACAAACAGGAGCAAGCATTAAAATTGCTGCTAAGAAGGTTCCAAGATTTAAGGCTGGCAAATCATTGAAAGACGCAGTTAAATAAATTTGCACTGGTCTTACCAGTGTGAAACCAGCATGAAAACTTGTGTTGCGAGCTCGCAACAAAAACAAAAACCCTTCGTTTATCGAAGGGTTTTTGTTTTGGAGCGGGCGATGGGAGTCGAACCCACCTTAACAGATTGGAAATCTGTAGTATTACCGATATACGACGCCCGCGTATTTTATTTTGTCGGAGTGCTGGGAATCGAACCCAAATCACGCGCTCCCAAAGCGCGCATACTACCGTTGTACTACACTCCGGATTATTTTGAATTTTAGCTGATTTTTAGGCATTTATCAACACCCATTGACATAATGTTTATGTTATAATGAAACAATAATTTCTAATTTATATGTTAGAGTCATTAAATCCAGTTGCATCCTGCAAAAAGTACGGTGTTTCTATTTGGCAATGCCCTCAATTCTTATTTGTTATCATTGGGCTTGTTATTATTATCGCTATTGTAATTACTTATTTTTTGGCTGTTTTTCGTATTGGCGATCCAACCATCGTTAGCTTATTGGTTTTGTCAGTGGGCGCTTTTTCTTTGGCCTTAAATTTTATTATCACTAACAGCTTTGAGAGAATGGCTGAAGTATCAAAACTAAAAAGCGAATTTATTCATATAGTGTCTCATCAGTTGAGAGCACCCTTAACAAATATAAATTTTACTTTAGATTTTTTAACTTCAACTAAAATGGTTCCCACCAAAGAAGAGCAGGTGGAGTATCAAGAAATTTTACGAGAAAATTCCCTTAGAATGGGGGACTTGATAGACAATCTCTTAACAGTGGCTAGAATTGAAAGCGGTGATTTTCCTTTGATTAAAAACAAAGTTTCTTTAGAAGATATTGCCCAGAAATTAATTGTAAAGTTTAAGCCCTATTCTATTGCCTCCAATATAAAGCTGATGCTTTTAGTGGCTGACCATTCTTTAGTGGTATTAGCTGATCCTTTATGGGTTGAACAGGTTATGGAAAATTTTGTTGATAATGCCATTAAATATACTAAAGGTGGGGGCGAGGTAAAAATAAAAATTTTTCGCAGAAACACAGCAGTATTTTTTGAGGTGCAAGACGATGGAGTTGGTATTCCCCCTAGAGAGCAAAAGTTAATTTTTGAAAAATTTTTCCGATCAGCCAATGCCCTTAAAAAACAAACAGAAGGTACAGGGCTTGGTTTGCATATCGCCAAGAAAATTATAGAGAAATTAGGCGGTAAAATCGGATTTTCATCAAAAGAAAATAAAGGTTCGACGTTTTGGTTTTGTTTGCCAATACAAAAAAATGGCTAAAAAAATTTTGTTAATTGAGGATGAAGCAGCTTTACAAAAAAGTTTAGGGGGCAGCTTAACAGAAGAGGGTTTTGAAGTTTTAAGCGCTTTAGATGGAGAAGTGGGAGAGCGTTTGGCAAAAAGTGAAAAGCCGGATTTAGTTATTTTGGACTTGATCTTGCCCAGAAAAGACGGTTTAGAAGTGTTCCAATCGCTCAAAGAAGATGAATCAACACGAGATATCCCTGTGGTTGTTTTAACTAATTTAGAAAAAATAGAGCACGTGGAGAAGGTTTTAGAAATGGGAGCAAAAACATATTTAGTTAAAGCAAACTACACTTTAAAAGAGATAGTAGAAAAGATCAAGCAGACATTAGCGAGCGAGGAATTAAAAAGCAAAAATAAGTAATTTATTAAGGATTTTGATAAATGAAAGTTGAGCCCCAACAACTCAAAGCTTTTATTGTAAGCTCTGGTTTAATTAATGAGCAGCAGTTTGATAATTGTTTAAAAGAGGCCGCGGAAAAAAATCGCGGTATTGAAGAGGTTTTAGTTGAAGATAAAATAATCACCCAAGAAGATTTAATTCGCCTCAAGGCCTATATTTTAGGCATTCCGTTCGTGAACTTAGAAAAAGATAAGATTCCTGTTGAAATATTGCGTATTATTCCAGAGCCCATTGCCAGAACTCACAATATTATAGCTTTTAGAAAGCAAGGCAAGCATTTGGAAGTGGCTATGCTTAATCCAGATGATCTGAAAACGATTGAATTTATTAAAAAAAAGGCGGGCTTACGAATTATTCCTCGTTTAACCACTCCTCAAAGTATAAAAAATGCCTTGTCGCAATATCAAGAAAGTTTGCAGGCCGAATTTGGGGAAATTATTAATCAGGAAGCCGGCGAGATTAAAAATATTCAAGACAAAGAAGGCCCAGAAGAAGGGGGCACGGATTTAGAAAAAAAGGCCCAAGAGATGCCGATTATTAAAATTGTTGATACTTTATTAAAGCATGCTATTTTACAGGGCTCTTCTGATATTCACATTGAACCAATGGAAAATGAGGTTTTAGTTAGATATCGGATTGACGGAATTTTACACGATGCAATGACTTTGCCGGTGATTGCTAAATCAGGCGTGGTGGCTAGAATCAAAGTTCTTAGTAATTTAAAGCTTGATGAGCATCGTTTGCCTCAAGATGGCCGTTTCAAAATTGAAACAGATGATTACAAATATTCAGTCAGAGTTTCAGTGCTGCCGGTTTTTAACGGAGAAAAAATCGTTATGCGCCTTTTGCCCGAAACCACTAAAGGGCTGTCCTTAGAACAACTTGGCATCACAGGTAAGGCCTTAGAGGAAATAGAAATTTCTTTGCGAAAACCTGTGGGCATGATTTTAGTTACTGGCCCAACGGGCTCTGGCAAAACAACAACCCTTTATTCAATGATGGAAGTGCTAAATAAGCCAATGGTTAATATCTCAACCGTTGAAGATCCGATTGAATATAGAATGCCCAGAATTAATCAAACGCAAGTTAATCCGGCCATTGGTTTATCATTTGCTTCTGGCTTAAGGTCGCTTTTGCGCCAAGACCCTAACGTGATAATGGTGGGAGAAATCAGAGATAACGAAACCGCCAGCCTGGCCATTAATGCTGCCTTAACCGGGCATTTGGTTTTGTCCACCCTGCACACGAATTCAGCTGCAGGAGCCATTCCCCGCTTAATAGATATGAAAGTTGAACCGTTTTTATTGGCCTCCACTTTAAATATTGTTATTGCCCAGAGGTTGGTACGGCGTTTAACCGAAGACAAAGAAGAATATTATTTACAAGAAAGCGATTTAAAAAATTTAGCCAAATACTGCAGCTTAGAAACCGTGATTAGAGTTTTAGAAGAAGAAAAAATAATTAAACCCAAGCAAGAATTAAAAGAAGTTCCCTTTTATAAGCCAAAATCTTCCAAAGAATGCCCCGAAGGTTATAAGGGCAGGGTGGGCATTTATGAAGTTTTACAAATCACCGAAGATGTAAAAGCGCTTTTGCAAAAAGGAGCTAGCGCTGACGAAATTCAGAACCAGGCAGTTAGCCAGGGAATGCGCCTGATGTTTGCTGATGGGTTTGCTAAAGCTGCTCGAGGCCAAACTAGCATTGAAGAAATTTTGCGCGTTATCACCGAATAACATGCCACAATATTCTTACAAAGCCAAAAATTTACAAGGAGATGAGATTGCCGGTTCTTTAGAGGCCCTTAACGAAAAACAACTGGCTCGCAACTTGAGAGGCCAGGGTTATTTTTTAATTTCAGCAAGCGGACCTTCTGATCAGGAAAATAACGACAAGAAAAAAGAAGGCAAGCTTGAACATAAGTTTAAAGCAACTTTTTTAGATATTTTTTTAAATGTTTCTTTAACTGAAAAGCTGTTTTTTACAAGGAACTTAGAAGTAATGATTAAATCTGGGGTTTCTTTGGTAAAGTCATTTGAGATTTTAGCCCAACAAGCCCGTTCTAAAAAATTTAAACAGGTTTTAAGAGATATTTCTGAAAGAATTAACAAGGGCGAGAGTTTATCGCAGGCCATTGGTTCTTATCCTAAAATATTTTCTTTGCTTTTTCAGGAAACCATTCGGGTTGGAGAAGAAACAGGAAGATTGAGCGAGGCCTTGCAAACCCTATATAAGCAAATGGAAAAAGAGCATAGCTTGAAATCGAAAATCAAGTCAGCAATGATTTATCCCATAATGGTTTTAGTGGTTGCTTTTGGCATTGGGATTTTTTTAATGATTTTTGCCGTGCCCAAGATACAGGCCTCATTTGTGGAAATGGGCATTCAATTGCCCTTAACCACGAAAATTATTTTAGGTGTGGCTGGTTTTTTAAGCAAAAATTGGATAATTTTTCTTTTAAGTTTATTTATTTTTATTTTCCTTTTTTCAATTTTTGCGCGGAGCGGCAAAGGTGGGAAACTAAAATCAACATTATGGCTTCATTTACCGATTATTTCTAAATTAACCAGGCAAACTAATTCTGCTTTAACTTTGCGAACATTAAGTTCTTTATTGCAGGCAGGCGTGCCGATTGTTAGGTCTTTAATTATCGCTTCGGGGTCTTTAACTAATTTTTATTTTAGAAAAGCATTGGAAGATTCAGCTCAAAGAGTGGAAAAAGGAGAAAAGTTGTCTAAGTCCTTAACAAGCCATCAAGATATTTTATCCCCCATGGTTGTTCAAATGATTGAAGTGGGCGAAGAAACTGGTGAAACCCCAAATGTGTTAGAAAAATTAGCTGACTTTTTAGAAGAAGAAGCTGGCGCTTCCACAGAGCGGCTTTCAGCTATTATGGAGCCATTGCTGATTATGTGTGTTGGGGGAGCTGTTGGTTTTTTTGCTGTTTCAATGATGCAGCCAATGTTTAGCATCATGGAAGGCGTAAAATAACGAATGACAAAAAAGCAAATAACAAATAACAAGGGGTTCACAATGGTGGAAATTATGGTGGT
>JAQURU010000035.1 GCA_028715435.1 Minisyncoccota bacterium | reverse complement strand
AAAAATAAAAAACCAACTGTTAATGAGCTTGAAGACAACGAACCAATGCCTTTTGTGGTTTTGATAATTGACGAATTAGCTGATTTAATGATGGCCAAAGGCAAAGAAGTGGAAGCAGCCATTGTTAGATTAAGTCAGTTGGCCCGGGCAGTAGGCATTCATTTGGTGGTGGCTACTCAGCGTCCGTCTGTTGAAGTTATTACTGGTTTAATTAAAGCCAATATTACAACCAGAATTGCTTTTCAGGTGGCTAGCCAAATTGACTCTCGAACCATTTTAGATTCAGCTGGCGCTGAAAAACTATTGGGCAAGGGCGATATGCTTTATATCTCATCTGAATTTTCGCGGCCAAAAAGAATACAAGGAAATTTTGTTTCAATGCCAGAAATTAAGAAGGTGGTTGATTTTTTAGCTAAAGAAAATACTCCCCAAGAAATGCAAAATATTGATGAGCAAGCAAGTTTAATGGAAGATGGCGAAGTGCCCCAAGCTCGCCCTATGGTTTCTGGAGTAGGGGCTTCAAGCCATGATGATATTGTGAATTTTTCAGCTAAAGACCAGCTTTACGAAGAAGCCAAGGAAATGGTGATTAAGTACCAAAAAGCTTCAGCAAGTTTATTGCAAAGGCGCTTGCAAGTTGGCTATGCCAGAGCAGCAAGAATTTTAGATATGTTAGAAGAAGATGGTATTGTTGGTTCGTCAGACGGAGCTAAACCCCGTGAGGTTTTGGTTAATGCCAACGGAACTTCCGCTGAAGACGATGGATACCGCGATACCACTGACGTTGGCTTTGAATCGTAAAGGTATAACCACAAAAGACCATGACCAAACAATCCCTAAAAGATTTCTTTGAACCCGATACAAAGGTATTTGCCATGAGTTTTGCCACCATTTTAATTATATGGTTTATTTTTGCCTCATCTGGCATAATAATACTAAGAAACGTTACAGATGCAATATTTTTATTACATAGCGGGAACGTTTTTACAATTATTATTTGGTTTTTCCTCGTGTCTTACACACTCTCCTGCCTATTAGCCACTCAATATGTCAAATTAAAAAAGAGTCGTCAAATCTTGCTCACTCCTAAAAGTAGATTCCAAATTGTTAAGAATTTACTAGTAATGATTTTGTTGTTATTCTTGATTTCCGTTTTACTTTTTAGCGGCGATGGAGGATCCAATGCTAAAGCTAGAAATTCAAGAATTATACCAGCCCTTAGTCAGGCCAAAACTGTTATGGCATATGAGTTTGCTGATCGTGGCAATTACGATTCTTTAAATTGCGAGTCACAGAACTTAAAACCCATATGTGAAGAAGCAGATAAAAACTATGGAGTAAGGGATGGAAAAGAGCCAATAATTGCCTTGAACAGGCACCAAAATTCAAATTCTGCTTGCATATATTCTCCTCTCAATCATGTCCAAGGGAGCGGCTGGTTTTATGATTTAAAAGATAAATTTCAAGAGAAAACAAAAACTTGGTACTGCACTGACAGTTCGGGAAATGCGGGTGAAACAAAAATAGATCCAGGCAGTGCTGGTTATTGCGTTGACGGAGTGTCAGCCAAGTGCCCACCGACCTTTGATTAAATATATGGCGATTAAAGAGAAAATTAAAAAGATTGTGGGGGAAAGGGGGGTGGGGGTTTACCATTATTTGGCCAGCCAAATAGCCGCTTTTTATTTCGGTTTTCCTTCTAAAAATTTAATCACTATTGGAATAGTTGGCACAAAAGGTAAAACATCAACGGCAAATTTTATTTGGTCCTGCTTGCAACAAGCTGGGCTTGGCACGGCCATGCTTTCAACAGCCAATATACGGCTGGGGCAAAAAGAGGTTTTAAACCAGTATCACATGACCATGCCCAGCCCTTTTATTGTGCAGAAGTTTTTAAAAGACACTAAAAGAGAAAAATTGGCCGTGGCTGTTATTGAAACCACTTCCGAAGGCATTAAGCAATTCAGGCATAAAGGCATTGATTTTGATTTTTTAGTTTTTACAAATTTGTCTCCAGAGCACTTGCCTTCGCATGGAGGAAGTTTTGAAATATATCAAAAAACCAAAGGCAAGGTTTTTGCAGGATTAACTGATTACCCAGATAAGCATTTGGCTGGCTTGGATATTAAAAAAACGATTATCGCTAACATTGACGATTCAAACAGCCAGTATTTTTTAAGCTTTAAAGCTGAAAGAAAAATCACTTTTGGCGTTAAAAATCCTGCGGATTACCAGGCTGTAAACTTGCAAAATAGCGAAGGCAAAATAAGCTTTTGGGTAAACAACAAAAGTTATTACCTAAATGTTTTGGGTGATTTTAATGTTTATAATGCTTTGCCTGCCATTGTTATTTGTGAATTACTGGGTAAGATAAGTTATGAGCAAATTAAGCAAGGTCTTTTGAACTTGAAAAGCCTGCCAGGAAGAATGGAGGTCATTAACCAAGGCCAAAATTTTATGGTTTTGGTTGACTACGCTCACGAGCCAAAAAGCATGGAGCTGGCTTTGAGGGCTTCGCGTAATTTAGTGAAGCCAAAAGGAAAGTTGATTGTTTTATTAGGGGCAGAAGGTGGGGGCCGAGACAAAACAAAAAGGCCAGCAATGGGTGAGCTTGCTGGCAAATTGGCTGATATGGTAGTGGTTAGTAATGTTGACCCTTACGATGACGATCCCAAAGAAATAATAAAAGACATAGCCATTGCTTGCGTTCAAGCAGGAAAAATACTAAACCACAATCTTTTTGCAATTGAGGATAGGCGAGAAGGTATTAAAAAATGTTTGGCAATGGCAGGTCAGGGAGATGTAGTTTTAATAACTGGTAAGGGAGCAGAACAGTCAATGATAATCAAAGACCAAAAAATTCCCTGGGACGACAGAGAAGTTGTCAAAGAAGAACTAAAAACTATTGCACAATAATTTATTTTTTGCTAAATTAAAAATAGCGCTCGGTTATTTAATAACGAATAGCAGAGCCAAAAAATTTACGATCAGTGGAGGGCATTATTATGCGCCGAGTACTGTTTGTAGAGGAGTCAACTGAGGCAGCTAGATGAGGAGAAACTTCCCTCCCAGGTAGTCATCCCTGGTCGGCTGGTTTGATGGTTTCCATCCGGCAAGCTTAGCTAGCGAGGCAAGCCAGAAAAGCGCTCCTCGTTTATTTCTTATTGTTTTTCTGAAACTGCCAAAACATCAAAGGTGCCTGAGGGAAATTACCAAAGGCGCTTTTCTTTAATAAGGAAAAAGCGTATGGTAGAATAAAAAGTAATCAGTAAACATTTTCAATATATGGCAAAGCAAAAAAAGATAGCGGATAAAAGCGTTTTTTCTATAAAAGCATCTTCCACTGATAAACAAAGCGGGTTAGATGAAGCATTGGAGGAAATAAAGCAAAGGTTTGGAGACGGGGCAATTATGCAGTTAAGCAGTGTTAGGGCTGTGCATGTTGATTCTGTGCCAACAGGATCTTTGGCGGTTGACTTGGCCTTGGGAACTGGCGGTGTGCCCCGAGGCAGAATTATTGAGATATTCGGAGGAGAAAGTTCGGGAAAAACTACCTTGGCTTTGCATGTATTGGCTGAAGCTCAAAAAAAAGGAGGCACGTGCGCTTTTGTTGATGCTGAACACGCTATGGATCCTGATTATGCTAAAAAAATCGGAGTTGACGTGGCAAATCTTTTAATTTCTCAACCCGATTCTGGCGAGCAGGCCTTGCAAATCGTGGAAACATTGGTGAGGTCAAAAGCTATTGATGTTATTGTGGTAGATTCTGTGGCAGCTTTAACCCCCAAGGCTGAAATTGAAGGGGAAATAGGCGATCAACACATAGGCCGTCAGGCTCGATTGATGAGCCAAGCAATGCGTAAGTTAGCTGGCATAATTGACCAAACTAAAACCATTGTTATATTCCTAAACCAAACTCGAATGAAAATCGGTATTATGTTTGGCAATCCAGAAACAACTCCTGGAGGCATGGCTTTAAAATTTTACGCTTCTGTTAGAATTAATTTAACCAGAACCGCTCAAATCAAAAAGGGCGAGGATATTGTTGGTTCTCGTATTAAAGTTAAAATCGTGAAAAATAAAGTGGCAGCTCCTTTTAAAGCTTCAGAGTTTGATATTTATTATAACGAAGGAATTTCCAAGGCAGCTGACTTGCTAAATACAGGCGTGAAATATGATGTTGTGAAAAAAGCTGGTTCTTGGTTTCAGTTTGGAGATACGAAATTAGGGCAGGGGGTTGATGGAGTAAAAGAATTTTTAAAAACTAATAGAAAAATCGAAGATGAAATCAAAAAAGCCATTTTAGTTAAAGCCAAAGAGGGGGTTCAGTAAATCGCAAATAGCAACAAAAAACTATCCTGAATTTGCCAAAGGATAGTTTTTTCTTTATTCCTTTACAAATGGCAGCAAGGCCAAAATGCGGGCTCTTTTAACTGCCACGGCCAATTTTCGCTGATGCTTAGCGCAAAGATTAGTTTTTTTTCTAGATTTGATTTTTCCTGACAAAGCTAAAAAACGCTTTTGGGTTAAAGTGTCCTTGAAGTCGATTTCTTTTTGATTTTTTTGGCAATAATGACAATGCATATTTTAAAATGGGATATCTTTTACGTCGATTTCATTGTTATCGTCTATTAAACTATCATCAACAGCTAAACCTGGGCTATTGGAAGTTTCTTCTTCAATAATTGGTATTTCTTGTGAATCTGAGCTTGGCTCATATTCTGATCGCTGTTGGGGTGGGTTTTGCGGGTAGTTACTGCTTGTTCTAGGCCCTAATTGCATTCTTTCGGCAATAATTTCGGTTTTATAATGTTTTTGGCCTTGCTGATCTTGCCAGTTTCTGGTTTTAATGCGGCCTTCTATTAAAACACTGGAACCTTTTTTTAAATATTGGGCTGCCACTTCTGCCTGGCGCCCGAAAATAACAACATTGTGGAATTCAGTGTCCTCGTGTTTTTGTTTATTTTGGTCAAAATAAATCCGGTTAGTGGCAACGCCCATAGAAACAACTGCCTGGCCAGAAGGCAAGCTACGCCTTTCTGGGTCGCGGGTTAAATTTCCAAAAATAATTGCTTTGTTTAAAAACATATTTTTATTATTTATTGGCCTAAAATTTCATCAAGATCTTTTTCAATTTTTTTCAGGTCTTCCTTTTTTTCTTCTTCGCTTGGCCTTTCTTTTTTGGATTTTTCTTTTTTTCCCTCGGCTTGAACTTTTTGGGGTAAGGGCTTTTCCTCTTGTTCTCCTTGTGCTTTTTTTGAGTTTATTTCTTCTGGCGTTAGCTGTTTTGGCTTTGGTATTTCTTGAGAGGTTTCCTCGGCTTGAACTTTTTGGGGCAAAGGCCCTTCTGGCCTTTCTGCCTTGATCTTTTCAGGAGATTTTTTAATAATTAAAAATCTTAAAATGTCAGCGCTTTTGTCCATTGTTTGTGACACCACAGCAATATTTTCTGGTTTTGTTGTAAAATCAATGCTAACTAAAAAGCCCTCTTGTTCTTTTTTAACAGGGTAAGCCAATTTTATTTTTTTAGGCTCAAGTGATAATTTTACTTGCCCTAATTCAGACAGCATTTTTTCTATTTTTTGGAATGCTTCTTGAGCTTTTGTTTCATCTAAGCCCCCTGAAAGCAAAAAAGCCAATTCGTAAATAATTTCTTTCATCGTAGGAATTTTTAATTATTGTCCTTATATTATCAATTGTACTTGAAAAGTCAACTCATTTGGGTGTAGAATTCACTTATGGGAGATCTAATCGAATCATTTTCAGGAGTGAGGGGAATTTACGGGCAAAGTATTACCGAAGATTTAGCGTATAAATACGCTTTTTGTTTTGCGAAACTTTTCCATAAAGCAGATGATATTTTAACCATAGCTGGAGACAGCCGGCCATCTACTAATAGCCTAAAACAAGCAATGTTAAAAGGGTTTTTTGATGCTGGCATTAAGAAAGTTTTTGACTTTGGCATAGTGCCAATACAAACAGCTGAATACGCTTTGGTTACACTTGGCGCTTCGGGCGGAGCCTATATTACCGCTAGCCACAACGAGCCAGAGTTTAATGGCTGGAAGTTTTTAAAAGTAGACGGTTCTATTCTATACCCCGAGCAAGCCGATAAATTAATAGCTTCAGTCCATAGCTTGGATAGTTTTAAAACAGAAGCAAGGCAAGATTTTGCCTTAGAAATTATTGATAAAAATAAAGAAGCCTTGGATGCGTATATTAGTTATGTACTTGATAAAATTGGCATAGAAGCAATGGAAAAAATAAAACACGCTAGTTTTAAAGTATTGGCAGACCCAAATGGAGGAGCAAGCATTAGCTTATTAGAAAAATTATTTGAAAAATTAGAGGTAGAGGCGCAAATAATTAATAATGAGCCAGGAAAATTTAATAGGTTAATAGAGCCCAAAGCAGAGTCACTAAAGGCATTGGCTGATAAACTAATTGGGGATGATTTTGATTTTGCCTGCGGGTTTGACTGCGATGCTGACCGAATGGAAATTGTGTTTTCGCCCAACTCTGCTTTTGCTAAAAAAATGGGAACGCCTAATGTTTCAGGAAATTATATTTTAGCCTTAGCTTGCGATGCTATTTTGCGAGGAACAAGCGGCCAGATAGTTCCAACTAACGACGTTACTTCTTATTTAGTGAGAGATGTCATCAAAAAGCACAATGCCTTAACAGAGGAGGTTGAGGTTGGCGAAACTAACGTAGTTCGAGCAATGGAGAAAAATAATAGTATCATTGGGGGAGAGGGCTCTTGTGCTGGGGTTATTGTTATGCCGATTAAATGCCGTGACGGTATAATAACTGTGGTTTTGGCTTTAAAGTTAATGGCTGAACATACAAAAACACTTTCCGATATTTTAATTGATTATCCAGCTTATTTTTCTGATAGAACAAAAGTTGCCTGTTCTCCAGAAAAAGCAATAATTATTAGAGAAAAAATAGAAAATTATTTTAAAGAAAAGGGTTGGGATATTAAAA
>JAQURU010000034.1 GCA_028715435.1 Minisyncoccota bacterium | reverse complement strand
TTCTTGCACTGCTCCTTCTGGATAATTGCCAATATTAGTTGAATGGACAAAATATCGAATAGCCATGCAAGGATTAGTGCCAGGTATTGCCCAAACTGTTTCCTCGTAAAAATTACCTGCCCCAGCTCCGGTTGAAGAAGCCATTGAATATTGAACATTATTATCAGTGATAATCGTGGAAGTGCTGTTATTAGCCATGTCTAAGAATAATCCGGCATTGCAATCCATTGCGCCAGAAATTGTTTCTATGGAAACTCCAGTGTTAAAGCTAGAAAGGTTTGTGCCTGTGGCCATTTCTTCTGGAATAATAAACTTAACGCCATTAATTTCTTTTCCCAAGCCTAACTCCTGGTATTGATATGAAGTGTCAATAGTGTATCCAGCTGGATAGCGAATAGAAAATCCAGCGGTTGAACTTGCATAAACTTGAGGTAAATTGCCGGGGTCTTTGGCTATAGCTATGCAACCTTGATATGTTTGAACATCATTTTCAGTGATAAAAGCGCTGTTCCCTTTGCTCCAAAAAATAATAGCTTCATTGCTTGTGGCATAACGAATACCGCTGCCCGAAATGGTTTGAGCTAAAGTTAATTGCCGTCCATCGCTTAAAACCAGCTCTACGCTGCCTGTTGGTGTGGGCGGTTCGCCAGGCTGTGGTACAGGAGCTTCTGGCCCCTTGTAATATTTGGCATTGATAGTTTTGCCTTCATTGCATAAATAATCCGCTTGACTCACAAAAGTAAGCTGCACTTCCTCGTTGTTTAAGGTTTTGGATTGAGAGATTATAAAAATCCAAGCAACCACACCTATTAATAAAATAATAATAGCTATATAAATTTTTTTCATATGATTAATTGATTAATCAGCCCCGTTTGATAGTTAAAAGCGGTGTAAAGATTATTAATAAATAGCCGAGCAAAACGTTCCATTGGTTAAAAATACTCATGCCTGTAAAATGAGTGGTAACAATGAAGTCCAAAGCCAAGCCAATAGCTGCCCAGATAACACCGATTGAAACAGCTGTTATTTGAGAGTTTAATTTTAAACTTTTTGCCAATAAAAGAGTGGCTATAAAAACAGACAAAGTGGTGGTTATTTTAACCACAAAATCGGTTGTTGGCATTTTAAAAGCAATAAAAACAGATACAATTATAAAAGCCACTGCCCAAATTAAAATACCGAACAAAATAATATTTAAAATTTTCATATTTTATCCTTTTAAGAAATCCGCCCCGACAGCTATTTGCCATTCGCCAAGTGGCAAAAGCAAAGCAATCGGGGCGGGAGTAAATTAACAAACTTATCTTAATTTGTTTTTTAAATTTTCTAAAGCATCTCTTGCCATATCTTTGCCTCCCAAACCAAATGCCAATCCTCCGCCAATAACTATCAAAGCCACGAAACCAGTAACTAAAATCTGGATTATTTCACTGGCAACGCCCAACTGGCCTAAAATTGCCAACAAAGCGAAAACCCAAATCGCCCACTTAACAATTGAACCAACAAGGCCGATATATTTAACATTCATTTTACCAGCAAAGGCTTTCATCATCTTTTCAAAGAAATCAGAAATGATAACCGCAACTATAAAAATAGCAACAGAAATCACCACATTAGGCAGCCAAGAAACAATACCACTCAAAAATGAGGCAAATTGGCTCATTCCTAATATTTCAACAGCCGCTAACAAGAAAACTATAATCAAGACCCATTTTATCAAAGAACCCACAAATTCCGACATATCCATTTTAAATTCAGCTTTTTCTAAGGCCTCTTGCCATTTTGTTTTTTCAAAAACAACATCAAACTTTGCTTTATTTAAAAGTAAAGCAATAAGCTTGCCAACCCAAATAGCAATGAGCCAGCCAATTATCAAAATAATAGCAGCTCCGATTAAGTTAGGAATAAATCCAATGAAGCCCTGCCAAAAACCCTGCAAGGCATCTAGTGTTACGCTTGACCAAGATTGAATCATAATTTTTTGTTTTTAATTAATAAAATAATTTAGTGAAACGACCTTTATTAGATTACTGAATAATTGTTCCATCTTTTTTTAATTCACAGGATTTAGAATTTATGCCTTTTGTATCATCCCACTTGTAATTTGTTGATGTGATGCTAAGTATAATGGCAGTATAAGTACCAGCTGATGCTTTATTCAAAGCAAGACGGGCAATCCCATTAGCACCAGAAATGCCAGAAATTGTTGAAGCACGGCCACCAGTTAACGACAAAGCTATTTTTATCGTTGCTCCGCTAATTGGATTAAGATTCTCGTCAACAACTTTAATATCTGTGTATAAAGTTAATTTGTTACGAACAATTTTAGAAGAAAAAGAAATACTGCTAGCCTGCATCATTAACAATGGAGAAGTCACTGAAATATAGCCTATCTTTGATTGAGTATCAGTGCCTCCTTGGCCATTAACAGTAAGTTTAACATTATAAGAGCCAGGATTACTATAAACATAAGAAGGATCTTCTTGGGTTGACGTTGCTCCATCGCCAAACTCCCAGAGCCAAGAATCAATTTGACCGGAAGATTGGTCTGAAAAAACAACGGTTAAGGGTTTTTCTCCGTTAGTAGGAACGCCAATAAAATCAGCCACTGGAGGAAAGGCAGGTTCAATATTAGCTGTTAAGGCATTGTAAACATTCAAACGGCCGTTAGACAAAACTTTTCCAGCTAAACTAGTGAGTACGTCAACTGATTGCAAAATTCTATTTTTTATCTCAAGATGATTAAGGGTTGGAAACTGTGATTTAATTAAAGCTACTACTCCAGTTACATGAGGAGCAGCCATTGAAGTTCCGCTTTTTGTGCCATAGCCAGATGGCATTGTGCTGTAAATACTTGAACCAGGAGCGCCTAAATCAACCGTAACGCTTCCATAATTTGAAAACGATGATTTGTTGTCAGCTGAATCAGTCGAAGCCACCGCAATTATATTTGGCACATCAAATCCTGATGGATAATGCGCGGTTATGTCGTTATTTGCTGAACTATTTCCAGCTGAAGCTACAAATAAAATGCCCGCATCATTAACCGCTCTAATAGCATTTTCTAAGGAAGTCGAATAGCTCATCCCGCCCCAACTATTATTAGAAACAATTACTGGAATTCCTTTTTGTTTCATATTAATCATGTATTGCATAGCTCTAATAGCGTTAGAAGTATAACCATAAGCTGTTGAATCTAAAAATTTCAAAGCCATAATTTTTACTCTCCAATTTACACCCGCTACCCCAACTCCGTTATTTCCAACTGCTCCTATTGTGCCAGCAACATGGGTGCCATGAGAATTATCATCCATTGGTAAGGCGTCATTATTAACGAAATCATAGCCATAAATATCATCGATATATCCATTCTTATCATCATCAATACCATTGCCTGCTATTTCTCCAGGATTAACCCACATATTATTAACTAAATCTGAATGCTGGTAATTTATGCCAGAATCAATCACAGCGACTACTACATCATCAGAACCAGTACTTACATCCCAGGCTGTTGGAGCTAAAATTTTAGTCATCCCCCATAAACTGCTGTAACTTGAGTCATTAGGAATTACATCGCCATTTACAACAAAATCAGGCTCCACATATTTTACTTTAGGACTTTTCTTTAATTCTTCTACCGCAACAGCGCTTAACTCAACAGCAATGGCGGGAATAATCTTAAAATGATCTTTTATTTTACCTCCTTTATTCTTTATATCGGTTTCATCAAGATTGGTTGGAGGCTCGAAATAACCAATTATAAATTTATTATTTGCTGACTTGGTTTGCTGTGCAGAACCCAACATACTTGCAATGAAATTTTCTTTTGAAATTTGATTATATTTAACAAAATAAACCGCACAAAAAATGAGAGACACGCAAATAATAATACTAAAAGCTAACAATGGCGAAATGATTTTTTTAAATTGAACCATATATAATGATATTATTATAATTTATTTATTATACCCTATTGCCTGTTATTTTGGCAGTGATTCAAACATTAACTTGTGGATAACTATGGCTGGAAAAGTTCTTGAGGCATAAACTTAACTTCATTAACTTCAGAAAATTGTTTGGCTGTGGCTTCTATTTGAAACCACAAAATACCAACCCGGCAAGAACCACCGGTTGTTTGATTATAGAAATCATTAAAAGTTAAGGTTAAAACACCATTGTTCAAAGAAGCCCCCTTCAAGCTAAATCCTTCCAATGGATATTCTGTGGTAATTCCTTTTGCTCTTTCTTGGCTGGTTATTTGGCCCTTTAACAATAACCTTACAGTGTCTTGAATAGGAGTTTGAGTAATAGGAATTTGCCTTTCCACTGGCGCTAAGCCCTGGCGGGTGCAAAGAACGTTGCCTTCAATGTCTTTATCTAGATTAGGATTGTAATAAAAAAGCTGAACTGATCTTTGAGAAGCACTTAAATTCTGCAGCACAACTGGTATGCGGACTTCCTTATCATTTTCAGCCAAACCCGAGGGATTATCATTGTGTAAAATTAAAACAGCTTGCTGGGTGGTTGTGGTAATTTCAAAACTTAAAATAGAAGTAAATGGCACAAAACTTTCTGTCATCCAGTCCCCTTTTGCTGTGGCAATTGTTTGGCTAATAATATTGCCAGATAAATCAATTAATTTTACTGGAAAAGAAGCCTCAAAAAACCAAGTGCCCCGAGCTTGGCCAGTTATTATGAACGGGCTTTGAATAACCTGGTTTGGTTGAGGGCTTTCCACTTTAATCAAATCACTATAATCGTCAGGCAAGGTTGTGGTTGTATTTTGGTTTGGTAAAACTGACTGGTTTTCCGCTGAATTAGAAAAAAATAAATACCAATTTACCACCCCAGCCAAAACCAGAACAATCGTCAAAGTTATAATAAGTGCCTTATTCATTTCTTTTGTTATATCTTTCAAAAGCGCGCAAGACCTCCAAGGGCACAGCAAATACAATAGTGTTTGACTGGTCCGAGCTAATATCATTAATGCTTTGCAAGGTTCGCAAATGCAAAGCGCCCTCTGAAGCAGCTAACATCTTAGCAGCTTGAGCCATATTACTGGCCGCAGCAACCTCTCCTTCAGCTTTAATAATAATAGCGCGCTTCTCTCGTTCTGCTTCGGCTTGTTTACCAATTACTCTTTTCATTTCTTCTGGCAAAACAATATCTTTTAATTCCACGTTTAGAACTTTAATGCCCCAGGGGTCTGACGCCAAATCAATGATATTTCTAATGTTTTCTGACACCCTATCTCTTTGGGAAAGCAAATCGTCTAAATCAACCTGGCCAACTGCATTGCGCATTGTTGTTTGAGCTAATTGGGAAATAGCGTAATAAAAATCTTCAACTTCTAAAACCGCTTTTTGAGCTTCTTGCACTTTGTAATAAATAACCGCGTTAACTGCCACGGAAATATTATCTTTAGTAATAGCTTCTTGGTTAGGCACATCCACTGCCTTTACCCGCAAATCAACCTTTTTGTACGATTGGAATATGGGAAAAACCAATCGCCAGCCCGGCTCCATGGTGCCTGTATACTTGCCAAGCAAGAACTTAATGCCTTTTTGGTATTGATTAACCTGCCTTATAGAAATAAGGATAATAAATACGATACCACCTGCGATCCACAAAATTGTATTGATCATATGTTTTTTATTAATTAATATATTATAACAGAAACTTGTCTTGAAATAAACGTTTTCTTTTGCTATGATTTTTTCATGGGCATGGGCGCGTAGTTCAGTGGTAGAACGCCTTGCTGATAACAAGGAGGCCGATGGTTCGATTCTATCCGCGCCCACAAAAAAAGGGGCCCGTGGCGCAGTTGGTAGCGCGCCTCATTTGCAATGAGGAGGCCAGGAGTTCGAGTCTCCTCGGGTCCACTAATAAACTAAAACCCCCTGCTTAAAAAAGCAGGGGGTTTTAGTTTATTGAAAGCAAAATAGGACGAGCCAAAAGTGAACGGCCAAAATTTTGGGTTCCCTGTCCCGTTAGAAATAAAGCGATAAAGCCAATTTCTCCCAGAACAAGCCCGTTATTTCTAACGGGACTTGGCCAAAACCCGTAAAGTTCAAATCCAAATTTCAGATTTCAACTTTCATCGACAAAAATAAGAATAGAAATGATCCATCGACAGGTTCCCCTACCGATGCCTTGTTACGACTTCGTCCTGGTTACTGAACCCGCCGTAGGATCCCGTAAAACGGGACACTTCGGGCGTTCCCAGCTTCCCTGACGTGACGGGCGGTATTGGGATCAAAAACATTTTATTGTCCCACACCACTGGGCGAACGGTTTTCCCGTACCCTAGCGGTTTCCAACCGATGTTTCTTGCCTAAAACTCGCATTTTCTCCTGTAGATTTTTAATTTCATTGACGCCTTTTATGGTAAGATGTTGCCCCTTTTTTCTTTTTTCCACAATTTTCTTAAAAAGGCAAAACCGTTTCGCCTGCTTGGCTTGCAACGGATTCTTTTCAAAAAACGGAATAAGAATTTCGGAAATTTCATCAAACCTGCTTACTTTGAATTTAACATGAGGATACCAACCGTATCGTTCATATTTACATTCATAAATTTTACCGCAACCAATAGTTTCTTTTATTCTGTGCAGAATCTCTTTGTCGTCATCTCTGAGTTCAATAGAAAATTCTGGACGGACTAAAACTTTGTTTTTCATGCAGTCGTCTTTATAAATACTAACCCAAAAGCTTCCTTCGCCGTCAACGAAACCAGCCACATATTGAGGATGGAGTTTTTTGATCGGTTGAATTCGTTCCTTCCCCCTCGATAAACTCGGGGTACTATGAACTCTGCTGACTTCTTGCAATTGCATAAAATTTAAATTGCTTTAAACTCTTTTACTGGTGTGGACTAGCCACAGTTTAATTTAATTTTAAACTTTCCAGTAACAAATGCAAGATCTCGCTGGGTCACTAAACAAACTTTCTTCTCTATCTCGATGCTTCTACATTTAACAAGATATAGTTTAAGGATAGCTTCTCCATGTACTCGCAGGATCGCCATCTTGTTAAACCACAACAAACATTCAAGCTAAAGAATGCTACTTTCGCCCTTCATCTTGCCCCTCACGAGACAAAACTGCGATTTCGCT
>JAQURU010000033.1 GCA_028715435.1 Minisyncoccota bacterium | reverse complement strand
AACTTCACTACTTCGGGCATTGGTCCCCTTTTGACGTTATTAACTTTTCCGGTGCAACTTCTCGTACAATAAACTTTTTCATCACTTGGCCTAACTGAAAAACAATTACCACATTCCTCTCTTGCGCAAACTCTACTTTCTCTTCTATAAACAAAAGTTAACTTTTTCTTTTCCCAAATCTGCTTGGTAATTTGGCTTTGTTTCTCTTTATATTCTTGAGATGAATAAAAAGATTGGGCCATTATCTTAATATAATTTTGATGAGCCCGGGAGAGAAGTCGAATCTCCAAACCTTCGCTTTACAAAAGCGCTGCTCTGCCAATTGAGCTACCCGGGCAAAAATTACTCGGCTTTCTTTTTTCTGGTTCTGGATTTTTTGGGTTGGAGTTCGATATTTCCTGTTTCAATATTTTCAACAGCACGGATTTGAATAGTCCTTGGCTGAGCTGATACTCGCACCCGATTTTTAGTAAGCGGTATTTTTCGCTCCTCCACTTTTTGCCAATAATCCCCTTCCTGATGAATTTTTTCCACTTTTTGCAAATCTCCGGACGTGATCATTCTATTGGCAAAAACAGTTCTAAACCTATCAGAGGTTTTTGCCATGACAGCTTGCACTCCCCTATTACGTAAAACTGCTTGCCTAACAAGATTAGTTTTTTGTAAATTTCTTGTTTGCTAAAGCTAAGCTTAGCTCTGTTAAGAAGCTTGGAATTTTGATTTTGGATAACTTCCTCTGGTATGTTAGCTAAAACAACCATCTTTTTAAAAACCAAAAAAGCCAAACCAGCAAAACTTCCGATAAAAATTATCAGGGCAATTATGTTTGCCATTAGATTTATTTGTTTGTATCTTGTTGCGTGGTTGTTGGTTATTTTGAAACTATATTTCAAACCTCGCAAACTTCCCAATAGTTATATTCTCGCCAATTTTAGCCCTAGTTTCAGTGATTAAATCCTGAATTTTTTTTGAAGGGTCCTTAACCCAAGGCTGAGAAAGCAAAGATACCTCTTCTTTATACTTTTTAATCCTGCCTTCAATAATTTGATTCAAGATATTTTGGGGCTTATTTGAAACTTCAAACTGCTTTTGGCAAATTTTTATTTCGTTGTTTAAAACCTCCTCTGGAATATCCTCTGGACTAACAAACAAAGGCCTGGTGGCGGCTGCCTGCAGGGCAATTTCGTGGGCTAACTTTTTAAAATCATCGGATTTAGCCACAAAATCACTTTCGCAAAGCAATTCCAGCATAACTCCAATTTTTCCACCCATATGGATATACGCCTCAACAATACCTTTATTCATTTCTCTGCTTGACCTGCCTTTGATCATTTCCTTACCTTTTTCTCGTAAAATTTCTTTGGCTCTTTGAATATCCCAGTTAGCATCTTCTAATGCTTTTTTGCACTCTATCATTGAAATACCAGTTTCTTCTCTAAGTTTTTTTAATAACTCTGCATTTTCCATAATTATTATTTATATTTTAGCACAATTTCCTTAACTTTGTCTAAAATAAATTTTACAGAATTAATAGCGTCGTCGTTAGCTGGAATCGGATAATCCACTAACAACGGATCAGCATTTGTATCCACAATAGCAATGGTTTTAATGCCCTTAACTTTAGCCTCTTTTAAACAAAGCTTATCTTTCACTAAATCACAAATAAAAACTGCTTCGGGCAATTTTTCCATGGTAAGCAACCCGTCAAACTTATTCTTTAAATCATTTAATTCTTTTTCTTTATCAACCTGTTCTTTTTTAGTATACTTTTCCCACTGGCCCTCTGATTTCTGCTTGAGCATTTCTTTTAAATAATTTACTCTTTTGGCAATCACAGAAAAATTAGTAAAAGTTCCTCCAAGCCACCTATTGATTACATAAGGAATACCTGCTTCCTGGGCAACTTCTTTGACTAAATTAGCTAAAGGTGTTTTAGTGCCACAAATAATAAAACTGCCTCCGCTTTTTAGAAGATTATCAATATAATCTAATGCCAGCCTTAAATGTTGAGCAGTTTTATCTAAATCAATAACATGGATCGTATTTCTAATGCCAGTTATGTATTCTTGCATTCTTGGATGAAGTTTAGAGGTTCTATGGCCCATATGCATGCCAGAAGCCATCATTTCATCAATATCAAAACCATGTATGGGCGCTTCTTGCTCAATTGCTTCGTCTACCTCTTCTGTTTCAATTGTTGCTTTTTTATGGCGAGCCATATTACTTTTTTGCCTTTGCCTCTTTAACAGAGCTAAGCTTGGCTTTACTAACCTTTGTTTTCAATTCCTCTTTTTTAGCAATCCTTTTTTTAAATTTTTCCACTCGCCCAGCTGTATCAATGATTTTTTCTTTGCCAGTATAAAAAGGATGGCATTTATAACAAACTTCTGTTTCAATAATATCTTTTGTTGAACCAATTTCAAAATTAGCGCCGCAAGCGCAATTTACTTTTGCATTTGGATAATATTTTGGGTGGATTTTTTCCTTCATATATTATAAAATAACATATAATAAAAAAAATACAACTCTATGGAAAGTATTATTATGGAAATCAGGGCAGGGGCAGGCGGAGAAGAAGCTGCTTTGTTTGCTGAAGATTTATATAAAATGTATTCAAAATATGCTGCCTTCCAGGGCTGGAAACAAATTGTTTTAGATTCAAGCCCCACTGAATTGGGCGGAATCAAGCAAATTACCTTTGAAATAAGAGGCGAAAGCGTGATGGCACAACTAAAAAATGAAGCTGGCGTTCACAGGGTGCAAAGAGTACCTAAAACCGAAAAATCAAACCGTATTCACACTTCAACCGCTTCAGTGGCTGTAATGAAAAAGCCAAAAGAAACAGAAGTAAACATCAATCCAAGCGATATTAAAATGGATTTTTTTAAATCTTCAGGAGCAGGCGGGCAAAATGTTAATAAGCGCCAAACAGCTGTTCGCTTAACCCACATACCTTCTGGTTTAGTGGTAGCTTCACAAGTGGAACGAGGCTTGGAAGATAACAAAAGAGCAGCAATGTCTATCTTACAAGCCAAGCTTTTTGAAATGAAGAATTCGGCTCATCAAAGCCAAATTTTAGAGGAAAGAAGGCAGCAAATTGGAACAGCCGACCGTTCCGAAAAAATCCGCACTTATAACTTCCCTCAAGACAGAATAACTGACCATCGCGTGGAAAAGTCCTGGCACAATATTGAAAAAATAATGGACGGCCATTTAGAAAAAATCGCCGACTATTTGCAAAAAAACTGCCCTAGCTAAAAAATCAAATCGCTGCAGTCTTGGCTCATTGAGCCATCATCAATATAATCCTGCATGCAAGTGGCAGCTGTCATTACAGGACGGCCATAATTTTTTTCACACCAAGAAGTGGTGCAGCCAAAATACTTCATAGCTGCATATATTTCTTTTGAGTAGGTCTGGCTTCCTGCCCCTAAATCTTTCAAAAATAAAGAATTGGCCAAAAAGGCGTCTCTAATGCTCCAGGGATTAGCAGGTGGATTACCTGATAATTTTTCCACTTTATCACTATAAAGCATCCAGGTTGAAGGAATAAACTGAGCTGGACCCATTGCTCCGCCCCAGCCAAAATATTGGCCATCTTTAATCATGCAGCAAGAAACTGGCGTTGAAAAAGCGTCGGTTTTTAATTTACTGGCTTGATTTAAACTGCCTATAAGGTTTAGAAACTTTGGCACATCTCTTGTAGGGTTCATTGTTTTAGGGGCTTTATTGCCGCTTTTGATATAAACCCCTTCTCCGTTTGAAGTATTTTTTAAATAACACCCGCCAGTAAGTTGGCCTATTCTTGTTTCTTGCCATAGTATTGCTAAAGAAAAAGCTGCCCTTACCCCAGTTTGGCTGGCTGTGGCTTTGGCAATAGAAACAGCGTCTTCAAATTTTATGCCTCCTTCGGGCACCTCTAATAGTTGAAAAAGCAAACTGCCGATTTTACTGACTTTGTCTTTAGCGTCTTTTTGCTGAGCTAAATAATTTTGGTATTCTGTTTCGGTTAATTTTAAAAACTTTTCTTGTTGAACTTTTTGAGCTGCTGATTCTTGCTTTTGTAAACCAGCAACAATCACGGCACTTTGCAAACTGCTTTTTTCAGAATCCATTACGTTTTTTTGGGTTTCTAAATTGCTCTTTAACCCTTTTATTTCAGCCAACAAATTCTGGATACTCACATTCAAAGACTCCAAAGCAACCAAATTATCAAAAAAAGCAGACAGGCTTTTTTCCCCAAGCAAAACCTCAACAACTGATTTGTGGTCTTCTTCGTATCTTAACTGCAAAGTTAAAGCTAAGCTGTCCTGAACTTGGAAAATCTTATCTTCAGTTTGGCTAATAGAACTTTCTGTGCTTTTAATTTGAGTGCTCAAGTCCTTTATCAATAAATTAGTTTGAGTTATTTTAGAATCTAAAGTTTTGAGCTTACTTTGCAAGCTGGCAATTTGGCTCGAAAGAGTTTTTTTGTCAGAAGCAGTTTTTTGAATATCTTTTTCGAGTTCAGCAGTTTTATCCTCATAATAAACTTTACATCTTTCTAAAAGCGCCTGAAATTGCTCTTTCGGCAAGGACTTTTCACCTTGCTCAATGTTTTCCCAGGCGCACTCTCCATCATCCTGCGCTTTGGCGCTGAAACCAAAATTTAAAATAAAAAAAACCGCTAATGCGGTAAAAAATAAAAATAATTTTGGAAATTTAATCATTTGAAAATTTTCTCGCTTCCGCCCCACTCCTCCTCCAAAGGCGGAGGGGTGGGGCGGAGTAAGTTAAAAATTTTATTTCTTTTCTTTCCCCTCTTCTTTTTCCTCAGCGGATATTTCTGATGCGGTTTCGTCCTCAAGAGCTGTTGGCGCTTCTGGCTCTTTAATTTCTTCTTCCTCTTTTGGCAAAACAACATGAGCAACAATATCATCTTGATGCTTACCTACAATTTCTAATGCTGAAGAAAAAGTTAGGTCTTGAATAACAATTTTATCTTCAAGGCTTTTCAAAACAGAAACATCAACAATAATTTCTTTAGGAAAATCTTTGGCCAAACCCCTCACATTTAATTCGTTAAGCTCTTTCACTAAAACACCTCCCAAAGCTTTAACTGCCTCAGCTTCACCTTCAAAAACCAAAGGAATCGCCGCTTCCATTTTTCTTTTACTAGAAGGGTGGAAAAAATCAATATGCAAAAAATTGCCGCTTACTGGATCTTGGGCTGTTTCATGAATTAAAACTTCTGTTTTTTTGCCATCAACTTCCAAAGCAATTATTGAAGTTTCCCCTGCTTCTTTAAAAACTTTTTCAAAGTCCCTTTCATTTACAGCAACAGAGGCATTTTGAATACCTTCGCCATATAAAACCCCGGGCAAAAAGCCCCTCTTTCGCAAAGAATCTGTTTTGTCTTTCTTTTGTCTAATTGTTGCTTGCAGAGAAATCATGTTTATAAATCCCAAAATACAAGAAACAATAACCAAACAAATCTCAAATCACAATTTTCAAAATTCAAAGTTTATTTTTTAATTTATTATTTGCAATTTTGAATTTGTTTGTATCTTGTTTCTTGGTTATTGGTTATTTTACGGTTATGCATTGCACTGGGCAGGCAGTGGCTGCGTTTTCAGCACAGCCAATTTCCGCAACTTCCAGCTCCTCTTGGGCTTGCTCCTTTACACCTGCTAAATGCGACTTGTTATCTTGCCCTTCTTGAAAATACTTCTCACACAAGGCCCAACAAGTTCCACAACCAATACATTTTGATTTGTCTAAAGTTATTTTAATCATAAATACAACATAGGCCCGTCCTATGTAAGCTTACATAGGACGGGCCTATGCAGCTAAAATGCTCTTTCTTTAACAATGTCAATTTTTGGTAAAAATTTTAATTCTGCTTTTTCCAACAAACCATTTTTGGCTCCTTCTTGGCTGATATTCTTAGCAGAATTAACCATAGCCAAACAACAAGCATATTCTATATTATTTTCTTTTAAAAGTCCAGCTAAAAATCCAGCTCCAAAACTATCCCCTGCTCCGGTTTTATCAGCCACTGCCACTTTATAAATGCTAATTTTATAAAAATGAGAACTATCAAAAACTAAAGCGCCGTCATCTCCTTGGGTAATTACAATGATACCCGGGCAAGATCTGCGAATGATTTTAGCTGTTTCCTCCACCGAGGCATTTGGATTTTTCGTTAAAACCTTTGCTTCTTCTTTATTTAAAAGCAAAAGGTCAATCTTGGGCAATAAGCTATTAATATTTTGGTCTTCTTTTTCTATTTGGAACATACTTGGATTAGCTGCAACTTTAATATTATTGTTTCGAGCAAAATCAATTAATTCTCCAAAAAGCTCCGCTGTTTTTTCATAGAAAGGCGCCAAATAAAACCATTTTGTTTTTTGAATTTCTTTGAAATTTATTTCCGATTTTAACAAAAAATGGCAAGCGCCCCAAAAAACTAAAACTGTTCTATCTTTTTCACAAGAAATAATAAAAGAAACAGCTGTTGCAATGGTTTTATCTCTTAAGCAAAATCTTGGATTAACTTTGTATTTAGCTAAGTCGCTTAAAATATTTTTACCTGGATCATCGTTGCCAATTTTACCGCAATAGGCAGTTTTAATGCCAAGATTAGCCAAAGAGCAGGCCACGTTTGTTCCCCCGCCTCCAGAAAAAGTTTGCATTTCATCAACCAAAACCTTGCCCCCCAATGGTAAGCAAAAATTACTGCCATTAATTTCAGTTTTAGTCAATTCCAAAAAAATATCTTGCGTGGCAGAACCAAATGTAATAACCTCAAACATAATGAATAAATTCAAAAATCAAAATGCAAAAATCAAAATTATAACGTCTCTCTGCGACAATTCTTAAAAAAATCCCGCGCTTTAACCCGTTCAGTCAACCTTCACTCTAAAACTCACGCTTCCCGAGCTATTAGCACCCACCGAAGCTATTGTCCAGGTTAAGATATTATTAATAAAAGTTGGGCTAACAGTGCCAGAACCAGCCACATAGGAAAGGCCAGTAGGTATGGGGTCAGTGATAACAAGGTTGTTGGCTGTTCCTGTGCCAAGGTTTTTGTAAGTGATGGTAAAAGTAATTTCATCTCCAGAGCTTACTTGGGTTTTATTAGCTTGCTTGATTAAAGTGATAT
>JAQURU010000002.1 GCA_028715435.1 Minisyncoccota bacterium | reverse complement strand
GGGCGGTTTTCTGTTGCATAAGGATTGAAATCATAATAAAATGAAATTGTAAAGATATATTATGGACGCAGATCAAATAAAGATAAAGATAAAAAAAATAGAGCCCTATTTGAAAGAGAAATTTTTGGTTAAAAAAATAGGCGTTTTTGGTTCGTATTCAAGGGGGGAGCAAAGAAAAACCAGTGATATTGATATTTTGGTTGAATTTTATGAAGACCCGAGCTTGCTTAAATTTTTGGATTTAGAAAATTATTTAGCAGATATTTTAGATAAAAAAGTGGACCTTGTGATGAGAAATTCATTAAAGCCAAATATCGGCAAGCAAATTTTAAATGAAGTAATTTATATATGAAAAAGAAAAACATAACAATTGATGATTTAGCCCTAATGGTGCAGAAAGGTTTTACAGATATCACAGAAAATATGGCCACAAAAGATGAAACCAATAAACACTTTAATTCAATTGAGAAGCGCTTAGACAGAGTAGAGAATTTAGTTTTGGCAAGCCACCAAAAAAGAATTGAAAAATTAGAAGCCGAAGTCAAGGAGTTGCGCGAAATGTTCGCAATGTAATTTTATTTTTTAAAAAATTATGATTTACAAAAAAATAGTTTTAGCAATATTTTTAATTTCGGCTTTGGCAGTGTTTGGATTTGCGGGCTTTGCTTCTGCTGCCCCAACCCTTTCTGTTGCTGCAACAGGCTCTGGCGACAATGTGCAAGTGAATGTATATGGCGATGCAAACAGCAGTGTATTGCTTTTTTATAGCAATACTTTTGCGGTGCTGGGCACTACAAGCTCGTCTGGAAGCTATTCAACAACAATAAGCTCGGCTACTTATAGCATTGCTACAAATGCCCAGGTTTATGTTAGGGTGGGGGGCATTTCCGGCCAGCAGTCAAATACAGTAAGTTGGCCCTGGACCCAGTCATCTGGGACTTCTAGCTCAACGCTTACATTAAGTCAGTCGGCAATTTTGGTTAATGTGGGGCAGACATCCACGATTACCGCTAATTCCTCGTATCTTTTTTTGCAAAGCAACACAAACCCTTCGGTTGCCAATATCAACCTTAACGGTAGCAGTGTTGCGATTACAGCCAATGCCTATGGGTCAACTGTTGCGCGCATTTGCGCTTTGGGCAGCACCACAAACTGCGCCGACCTAACAATAACAGTGCAAAATTATGGAACCTCTCAACTTGGGTTTTCGCGCAATAATTTTTCTATATATTCGGGGCAGACGGATAGCGTATCCGTAAGCGGAGCTTCAAGTTCAAATTATATAATTTCTAATAATTCCAATCCAACATCTGTGCAGGCAAGTATTAGCGGAGCAACAATAACTTTGTCGGCAACTTCAACCACAGGATCGGCCTCAATAACCGTGTGTAGCTCGGATATGAATTACTGCGGAATTTTAAATGTTAACTCTACAACCGTTAATTCTACTGCTATTTCGTTTAGCCAATCAAACCCGTTTGTGCCATTAAGCCAAAGCATAACAGTAACAATTTATGGAGGCACTGGCACCAATTTTTATGTTTCTTCAAATTCAAACCCCAGCGTTGTCCAGCCCAATCTTAGCTCAAACATTTTAACCCTTGTGCCAATCACAACAGGAACGTCACAGATAAGCATTTGCGCCACAGGAGGAAGTTGCGCCACCTTAACGGCAACCGTTAACAATGCGGGCTCGGCAAACGAACCAATAAGCCTTAGCCAAAGTTCACTTTCTATATTGGCAGGGCAACAAACAAGCGTTACAATTTACGGAGGCTCGGCCCCTTATTATTTCTATTCTGATTCTTCAAGTTATTTTAATGGCAGCATATCCGGAAATGTTTTAACAATTTATGGGGTAAATCAAGGCTCGGGAACTGCCAGGGTTTGCGCCTCTGTGGGATGCGCTAATTTGTCTATTTCGGTGGGCACTACAACGTCAACTTTAAATGCCCCATCTTTTAATCAAAACAATATTTCACTTAACCCGGGCCAACAGACAACGGTGTATATTTCCAATACAGGGTCATATTATGTGGCAAATAATTCGGCTCCTTTGGTGGCATCGGTGAATATAACAGGAACATCTGTGTTTGTAACAGCAGGCACCGCCACAGGTAGCACGCAGATCGCCATTTGCCAAAACGGAGGCCAATGCTCAACATTATACATATCTGTATCCAATTCAACTTCAACGCAGACGCAACAACAAACTCAAACGCAAACTCGATTTTCCCTTTCAAGATATTTGGGCCCTGGCGACAGCGGAAACGATGTTTTGCAACTGCAAAAAGCCCTTGTAAGTCTGGGGTTACTGTCGGCAACGCCAAATGGATATTATGGCTCTGCAACAACTTCGGCTGTTAAATCTTTCCAAGCCCAAAAGGGAATAAATCAAACTGGCAATGTGGGGGTTTCCACAAAAGCCGCTTTAGAGAGCGCTAATATATCCATATCATCAACTTTAACCGCGACTACCATATCAGAAATTCAGGCCGCTATTAATGCGATTTTGGCTCAGATTATAGCAATAAGAGGATACTAATAGGGAAGGGTTCTTAAAAATTCTTCAACATTATCTTTTGATTCTGGAGACAATTCCAATACTTTTAAGGCCTGTTCTCGGGCCTTTTTGTATTGGCCGACTTGGCTGTAAACAAACGCCAAAGTCGAGCGGTTTTGCACATCGTTGGGTTTTAACTCAATCAGCTTTTCAAAAATGGGAACCAGGCTTTCGTAGTCACCAATGTGTTCGTAGGCCTGCGAAAGGTCAAGTAATTTGTCTTCGGTGTCTATTTTCGTCTTTTCTGATGCTGTTTGGATATTTTGCTTTGCTGAGTCAACATCATTAAGATAAATTTGTGAAATCGCCAGCTCAAGGTGGCAGTCTCCATAATTTTTGTTTATATCAATGCACTTTTGGGAGTATTCTTTTGCCTTTTCAAAATTATTTGAAACAATCTCAACCTTTGCCAACAGTAAAAATATCTCATGGTGTTTGGGGGCCAGCTGAGTGGCTTTAATAAGGGAGGTTCTTGCCTGGTCTACAAGTTCTGCTTTTTTATTCTCGTCATCTTCTTGCCTCGCCAAAAGCATTGAAGTTTCCCCTATAAATATATAATACCTTGCGTAAGTCGGCTGGATTTTGATGGCTTCTTTTGTAAGTTCAATTCCTTTTTCAAAGCGGGCAAGATTATCTTGCGATTCTGGGTAAATATCATTGCATTTTACGGCAACTTCGTTGTGCGTAAGCCTGGTGTATGCGTCTAAAAAACTTTTACTTTTTAGTGCTTGGTCCATTAATATAAATGCCTGGTTACAATTCTTTTGCATTTTTACAAAAGCTTCAGCTTCGTTTATTTTTGAGTTTGCAGAAAGTGGAACCCAGTTGTATAGCCACAGGAAAATTACCAAAACAAAAAATAAAAATATCATTGTAAAGGTTTTAACCGGGCTTTTTATTTCTGAAAAGATTTTTTCTTTGCTAACTTCGTTTGGCATCAGGCAGTAGGCGATTATTAAGAAAAATAAAATATATGAGCCAAAAGTGTCAAAACTAAAAAAGCTGGCAACGAAATAGGCAATTAAAGTCGTCTGTATTGCGTGGTGCAAAATATTGCCTGATTTATCGCGCGCGAGTTGCCAAAATAGTGCCACAAAAAGCGCAATATAAATTATAGCCGCAAAAACTCCGGCATCAGAAGCTGTTTGTAAAACCATATTGTGGGGTCTGTCCCACCAAGCCACATCCCTGTCGATATTTGGAAGCATGGGGTCATAATTCATATTAAAGCCTATATCCGAGTTTTCTATGCCATAGCCCAGCCAAGGCCTGTCTTTTATTGCATCAAGTTCTATTTTCCAGCCCGCAAACCTGGGGTCTTTAAGAAAATTTTGCCAATCAAGCCTGCTTACTATTGAATTTAAAATTCGGTTTTGGCTTGAAAACTTACGATATTCAACCGAGGTGTTTACATAAATAACCGCCAAAACAGCCAATCCTAAAACGCACGCAGCCGATATTTTAAGAATATTTATCTTTTTAATATTAGTTGTAACCCGATAAAAAAATAAAAAGTATGCGCCTGCGATCAAAATTCCAAGCCACGCGGCGCGAGATTCTGTAATTAAAATAATAAATAAAAACACCGCGATGGAGCCCCAGTAAAATATTTTTTTATGTTTATTTTTTTCTGCCAGGGCGAAGGCAATTGCAATAAAAATCAAAAGCAAAAGATAGGTTGCCAGCATAATTGGGTTTCCCATTGTTGCCGGCGGCCTTGATTGCACCTGAGAAAGCACCGAGCTAAAAATTCCAAAATATTGGAAAATAGCCACTAATGAGACTAAAATCCCGACTATTATTGAAAAATCAAAAAACTTTTTCCAATCTTCCCTATCAAACAGGGTAACAACCAAAAACAAGAATGCAAAATAAAAGGCAAAATTTACAAATCCGCCACCGCGGTAGGGGGACCCCCAAAAGCTAAACAAGGGAGCAGGCGAAAACACGCTTGCCAAAAAGTATATCGCCAAATAGGCCGCCAAAATCCAGGCAATTTTATTCTTTTTAAAGGTTTCAAAAATTGCCAAAGCGTTTGCTTTACCCCAATTTTTCCACAAAAACACAAAAAGCATTATTGCTACAATGCTACGAAAAACGATATTCTTGCCCCAATCGGGAGGATTGAATAAGCCACCCCAACTTAGAATCGGGAGGAATAAAATAATGCAAATTCCGGAAAAATAAAGCCATTTTAAAGCGTTGCCTTTTAATGCCATTTGTGGTAAAAATATTAAATATTCTATTATTTTATTAAATAAAATAACATAAATCCAAAATTTTGCAGAAGGCAAAATTTTGATAGTACTTTTTATAAAAGTACTACGGGCTTAGCCCGTGATTTCTATTTTTTGATAATACAAATTATGAGCTCAAAAAGCAATGCAAAAGTTGGCATATTAGGCTATGGTGAAATAGGTAAAGCCGTTGCCAAATTCTATAAAACCCCAAAAATAAAAGATTTGGATAGGGACGATGGCCTGCAAGGTGTTGAAATTTTACATGTCTGCATTCCCTATACAGATAAGTTTGTGGATATTGTTAAAAAAGAAATAAAGGCAATAAATCCAAAACTTACAATCATTCACTCAACAGTTGCCCCAGGAACTACCAAAAAAATTGGTGGTATGGTGGTTCATAGTCCTTGCAGGGGAGTGCATCCATATTTATACGAGGGAATCAAAACCTTTGTAAAATATATCGGAGCCGATAATAGAGAGGCTGGTCAAATGGCAGACAAGCATTTAAGAGGCTTGGGCATTAAAACAAAGTTAGTTTTTCCGGCTAAAACTTCTGAATTGGCAAAGCTTTTTTGCACCACTTATTATGGGGTTTGTATTGCCTATCATAAAGAAATGGCAAAAATTTGCAAAAAAGAAAAGGTTAATTTTGATGACGTTGCTATGGAATTCAATAAAACATACAACGAAGGCTACACAAAATTAGGAAAGAAAAATGTTGTAAGGCCAGTGCTATTTGTTGATAATAAACCCATCGGAGGACACTGCGTGGTCCCAAACGCAAAAATTTTGAAGAATTTTTATAATAGCAAAGCGTTTGATATGATTTTAGATTATGAAAAGTGATAATAAAAAAACATATTTAGTAACAGGCGGAACTGGATTCATCGGCTCACATATGTGCGAAAAATTATTAAGCTTGGAGCATAAAGTAATCTGTCTTGATAATTTGAGTACAGGATCTCTTGATAATATTTCCCATCTTAAAGACAATATAAATTTTGTTTTTATAAGGGGTGACGCAAATAATTTTAAAGACATAAAACAGATTTTTGAAAATAATAAATTAGATGGGGTTTTTCATTACGCGGCTGTTGTTGGGGTTAAAAGAACGATAGAAGATCCGCTATCTGTTTTGAGGGATATTGATGGCGTCAAAAATATTTTAGATTTGGCTTTGCAATATGGCGAACCAAAGGTTGTTTTTGCTTCAAGTTCGGAAGTTTATGGTGAACCAGTGGAGTTACCCGAAAAAGAGGACGGAATTTTGAATTGCAGGATGCCATATGCTGTTGTAAAACTATTGAGCGAAAAATTTTTGGAGACTTATTATGAAAAATTTGGGCTAAAAACCTGTGCTTTAAGGTTTTTTAATGTTTATGGACCGAGGCAGGAAAGCTCAGATTACGGATTTGTTATTGGGATTTTTATAAAACAAGTTTTACGAGGACAAAGCCCCACGATTTTTGGCGATGGAAGCCAAACAAGAGATTTTGTTTTTATTGATGACAATATAGAAGCCGGATTAAGAGCGATGGATTCGGATTTAGCTAACGGGCAAGCAATAAATGTTGGCCGTGGTAACCCGATAACAATCTCGGATTTAGCAAATAAGGTGATTGAAGCGGCTGGGCAAAAGGGCAAAATTGAGCCAAAGTTGATTGAAAATGATAAAAATTATATAAAGCATCGCGTTCCAGACATAAGTAAAATGGAAGGGCTTTTAAATTTTAAACCCGGCACATTACTTGAATCTGGATTGGAAAAGACAATTGCTTATTATAAAAAAGATTGAACTAATAAAATGTTTCACGCTTTTCTTAATAAAACTAGGTTGCTATTTTTTAGCAATTTGGGCGTAAAACAAACTATCTTTAAAAATACTTTTTGGTTAGCACTAACAATGGCCCTAAATAGTATTGTTAGCGTTTTTATAAGTATTTGGATTGCAAGATACTTTGGGCCCGCCGAGTATGGAAAATGGGGTTTTGTTTTAAGCTTCGTCGCCTTTTTTTCTGTTTTTATTGAGTTTGGATTTGAAACTTTTATTATTAGAGAAGTCGCCAAAGAAAAAGGAAAAACCTCCTTTTATGTAGACAATATTATTGCTATTAAGGCACTATTAAGCCTTTTTGTAATGGCGTTAATGTTTGTTTCTATATTATTAATTTCTAAAGACGATACAACTATAAGACTAGTTTTTATCTTGGGGCCTTATGTTGCATTAAATAGTTTTACAACTTTTTTCTTTGCTATTTTTAGGGCCAATGAAATGATGGAGTATGAGACTCTTTGCTATGCAATAAATGGAGTAACCCTGGCCGTAATAATAAGTATTTCTTTATCTCTTGGAAATTATATTGACTATATAGGATATGCATATTTAGCTAACAGCATTATCGCATTCGCAGTGGCAATACTTTTCTTAAGGAAATATTTTTCAAAATTTTATCTAAAAATTAAAATTGATTTTTGTAAACAAATATTAAAAGATTCGTGGCCATATGCATTAAGTAGTATAATCGTTTCTTTTTATGGAGTTGATATGGTTATCCTTGGATTATTAAAAAATACTGAACAGGTGGGCTGGTACAGCGCAGCTTACAAGGTTCCTCTTTTTGTGCAGATGATTGGGCTTGCTATTCCGCGCAGTTTTTTTCCAAAACTTTCTCAAAAATATAAAGAAGGTGCCGAATCTATAAAAAAAATTACAAAATCTATGGCAAAGGTGATGCATTTTCTTGCTTGGCCATTAGGATTTGGAGGGGCAATAATAGCGGAAAAAATAATGATTTTTTTATTTGGCGTACAATATTTGCCGGGAGTGCTCGCGTTTCAGATGCTTATTTGGTCGATGGCCATTAATTTTTTATTTACAATTTACCAAGAGCCGATAAAAGCTTCGGATAATCCGAAGCCATATCTTTATGGAGTTTGGGGTGGGGCAATTTTAAGTATTCTTTTTGATTTTTTGCTCATACCTCGTTTTGGGTTGAATGGCGCCGCTTTTGTCTCATTGGTCGGGCAAATAGGGCTTTTATTTTATATGAAATGGCAGTTTTCTAAAATTGTTAATATAAATCTTTTTAGGAATGCCGTAATTCCCTTTATTGCATCCGTTATGATGGGGCTTGTAATATATTTTTATCTTTTTCAATTTCATGTTTTAATAATTATCGGAATTTCTATATTATTATATTCCTCGCTATATTATCTCCTTTTTTCTTTGCAAAAAAAGTTTCGTATTATGTATTTATATTAAAACAAATGAAATCAATAATTAAAATAATTAAAAGAAGCTTAAGTTTTTTTAGAAGATTAAAATTTTTTGCTAATAGAAAAATTAAGATAGGAAAAAATATTTACATTGGACCAAGGGTAAAATTAAAGGCCATTGATGGGGGTAGTATAATTATTGGAGATAACTGCGAAATAAATGAGTGTACAAAAATATTTTCTGGGGGAGGGAAAATAATAATTGAAGAAAATTGCATGATAAATGATTATGTTCAGATAGGGGCTATGGAAGCAGACATCACTATTCATAGTAATTCATCTATAAATTCTTTCTGTTTTATAAGCTCTAGGGGAAGTTTGACTATTGGAAGCAATGTGGCTATTGGCCCACAAGTTGTTATAATTACTGATAATCATAAATTTTCAGACAAAAACATTCCTATAAAACATCAAGGGGATATAAAAGGTAAAATTATTATAGGAGACGATGTTTGGGTTGGGGCTGGGTGCAAGATATTGAGTGGGGTTAAAATCGGGAATGGGGTAGTGGTGGGTGCCGGAGCTGTTGTAACAAAAAATTTGGAACCCTTTAAGGTTTATGCAGGCGTCCCGGCAAAATTTTTAAAAGACAGATAATTGCAATATTAAACTATGCAACAAATTAATTGCCCAGTTTGTGAAATTAAAATAGGGAGTGACAATTCTATAAAAATATATACCGATAAAGCCGATAATCAAAATTATAAACTATATCACTGTGATAATTGTGATCTAGAATTTTGGAATCCAAGAAAAATAGCACCCGATTTTTATATAGATCAAGCTGGTGGCCTTTATGATATAAGACACGATATAGGATTTAAGGAGCCGCCATATTGGACAAATACTTTTTTTGTTTTTTTTAAAAAAAACAATCCTAATTTAAATCTAAGAGATTTGTCATTGCTTGATATTGGTTGCGGAGAAGGATCATTTATAAAAAAGGTTAAAACAGATTTTAAAAAAGTTTCTGGCATTGATTTTGACAAAAAATCTGTTTTCGTGGGCCAGCAGAATAATTTGGACTGCCAGGCGCTTAGCCTCTCCGTTGCGGCCACAGAGATGAAAGAAAAATTTGATGTTTTTTCCTTTTTTGAAGTTCTGGAACACCAGGAAGATGTTAAGGGGTTCTTTGACAATCTAAAAGTCTTGGGAAATAACAACTTTTTTATCTTGGGAACTATGCCGAATAGAAATAGGATTACCGCAAACTTGCAGCACAATACTGACACAGGAGATTTCCCTCCCCATCATTTTATTTGGTGGTCCGCCCAATCTTTAAAATTTGCTTTAGAAAAATATGGATTTGATAACATAGTTATAGAAACATATGGGGATTTGTCTTTGGCATATATAGCTAGTTGTTTAGAGAGTATGATGTTGGGTTCGGTTACCTCTAAGTTAAAAGATAAAATCAAAAAAATATTTACAAAGAAAGAGCTTAAAGATTATTCAAATGCAATGACCGTTGAAGAATTAGGTAAGTTCGGAAACGATAAGAAGAATGACCTTATTTTAAAGATTTTAAAATTCGTGAAAAACCTTCCATTTTATTTACCAGCAATGCTTTTTAAAAAAAATTTTGAGAGAGAAAACGCAAACTTATATTTTGAAGCTAGATATAAAAAGCATTTAAATGGATGATAAAAAAATGCCAATAATTAAAATTGCCATTAGAGATGATGATTTGTCATTTTATTCCAAACAAGAGGATATAGATTTAATATATGGGCGGTATTTTGGCAGAATACCAATTTCTTTTGCGGTTATTCCTTTTGTTTGCGAGGTGGGTCAGATAGATCAAAATATAAAAGGAAGGGGTAAAACACTTAATGTCGGCGATAAAAAGTATAATATTGGGCTTAACCTTGGATTGGTTGAATATATGGAAAATAAGATTAACAATAATAATATATATTTATCGCTTCACGGATACGACCATAAATATATTTTCAAAAATAGAAATTATTTAGGGGAATGTTTATGGAAAGATAAAAAGACGCTGGAGAAAGAATTAGCAGGGGGAAAAAATCACATAGAAAGTTTATTCACTCAAAGATTAGAAGTTTTTGTTCCGCCAGACAACGGGATTTCAAAAGAATGTATTGATGTTTTAGTAAATTTGGGTATTAAAAATATAAATACAATATTTGATATTAAAAAAATAAGCAGGAAAATTGATATTTTTTATTTAAAAAATCTCATAAAAAGGCTTTTTTATAAGGTAAATCATACTCAAAAACCATATTCTGTGCCGCAAAGCATTTTTTATTTTAAAGACCACAGAGAAAAGGCAGCTATCCTTTTTAACCAAAAAATGTCCTTCGAAGAAGCCAAAAATATTTTTGAGATGCAAACAAGAGAAGGCACTAGTAGGTTAATAATTGCAACCCACCATCAAGAACTAATAGCAAGCCCCACATTTTTATCAGAATTTAAAAAATTTTTAGATTATCTTTTGTCCGTTGATAATGTTGAGTTTGTTAATATAAAAGAGGCATTCAATGAATAAAAATCCATTTTTTACTATAATAACTCCGACATATAATCGCGCTTATATTATAAGAGATACCATAGCGTCTGTTCTAAGGCAAACGTTCGGTGATTTTGAATATATTATTGTTGATGATGGTTCAATCGATGACACAGAAAAAGTGGTTGAATCTTTATCTGACCCTAGGATAAAATATATAAAAAATAAAATAAATTCTGGCGGACATTTTATTCCCAGAAATATTGGCATAGAAGCGGCTAGGGGAGACTATGTAATTATGCTGGATAGTGATGATAAACTTGATGATAATGCCCTTTTGGTTTTTAGAGAATGGATCAAAAGGAAGTCATCAATTAAGGTTTTTATGTTAGATGCGGTTGATAAAGATAGCAAAAATAAAAAGGCCAACCTTATTCTTCCTAAGGATGGATTGGAATTGGATTTTAAATATATAATTTGCAGTCCTCACATAGGAGATCATCTTCCTTGTATAAAAAGAAGTTCTTTAAGTGTTAGATTTCCTGAAAATGTAAAAAGAAATACTAATATTTTTTATGATGCTTTGGCTAGAGATTGTAATTTTTTCTGCATTCCCGCCACAGGTTTGTATTGCTCTTTGGCATCAGGAGACAGAATAACAAAAAATATAAAAAAAGATGCGGAGGAATGGATACTTGGCATTGATGAATATATAAGGATATTTAAAGCAGATATTGAAAGATTGTGTCCTAAAAAAATGAATCAATGGTTAAGGAGTAGGGGCATTATGTGTATTTTGGCAGGAAGGAGAAAAGAAGGAGTAGATAGCTTTTTAAAAGCCTTAAAATATGATTTTTTATCTATTAAAACATGGATTTATTTGGTATCAGCCTCATTCTTTCCGAGATTTATTATAAAGAGAAATGATTAGATTATTGGTTATTATTCCTAATATGTCCAGCCACGGATGCGAGAGAATTGTTTCCTATATTTTGAAATACTTGGACAGAAATATTTTTACCATAGATTTATTGATGGGTGAAAATAAAATAGATTTTGAGATTCCAGAAGATGTAAACACTCATATTTTAAACGTAGATACTTCGCCCAAGCATTTATTTATTTTTAAGATAATTAGATTTTTCAAAAAAATATATAAGACGGGTAAATTTCTAAGGCATAACAATTATAATGTCATAATTTCTTTTATAGATGTTAATAATGCACAAACATTTTTGGCTTGCAAAATATTTAATATTAAAACACCATTGATTTTGGCGGAATACACGGTAAGTGAAAGATTTTTTGAAAAGAATATCTACGCCAACAAAAGAGTGCGATTATTAAAATTTTTATTGAGTTTTTCTTATAATCGTGCAGACAAGGTGATCGTTATAAGCGAGGCAATGAAAAAGTATTTAAGAGATGCGATGAAAGTAAAGAATAATATTTCTGTTATATATAGCGGGGTTGATATTGAGGCCGCAGATAGAGATGATAAATCGCAGATAGAAAAAGAATTTTTAAAAGCGCCAGTTAAAATTATCAATGTTGGAGGTTTGGATGAAAATAAAAATCAATCCCTTTTGATTGATGCTTTTGAATTGTTGCTTAAAAAAAAACCAGATGCCAGCTTATTTATTATAGGAACAGGAGAAAAAGAAGCCCATCTTAGAGAAAAAATTAAAGAACTAGGATTGGAGCGAAAAGTCTTTTTATTGGGCTGGAAAAAAGATATTTTTGCGTATATGAAAATGGCAGATTTACTTGTTCATGTATCTAAATATGAAAGTTTCGGCAATGTTTTAGTCGAAGCAATGATTTATGGGGCGCCCGTGGTTACAACTTTTTCCACAGGGGCTCTATTAGAAATTTTAGATAACGGCAAATATGGAAATATAGTTTATAATTATGAGCCGGAAAAGATAGCAGAAGCCATGTTTGATTCTTTGCAAAATCCACAAAAACAAGAAATTAAAGATTATACTAGAAAAAAATTTGACATAAAAGAAACTGTTAAGCAATATAGCGAGATTATTTTATCAACTCGTAAAGAAAGCCCCAATAAACACAAAATTGCATTTTTAATATCATCTTTGGAGAATGGCGGAACAGAAAGATTTATTGTTAATCTTTTAGAGGGTGTTAATAAAGATGATTTTGATGTTTCTTTATTATTGGGCCAAGCAAAAGGTGAATATTTAAATATTTTACCGCCACATATTGAGGTTGTAAACTTAAACTCAAAAAATATTTTTTCAATAATTTTGAGGTTAAATAAATATTTAAAAATTAAAAAACCCGATATCTTATTTTCAGTTTTTCCAAAACTAAACTTAGCAGCTACAATAACAAAAACAAATTTTAGAACAAAAACAAAAATTATTATTTCGGAAAGGAGCACTTTATCGCAAATAGCCTCTAGTTCTGCCACAAAATTTAGCCATAAATTTATTGCTAGATTTTTTCTTGGCGCCTTGGTAAAAATATTCTACAGAAAAGCAGACGCAATAGTCTGCGTTTCAAATGGCGTAAAAGATGATTTGGCAAAAATTATTGGAGATTTACCAACCTTAAAGGTAATTTATAACCCAGTTATAAATGGAGATTTTTATAAATTATCCCAAGAACCAATAGAGGATGAACGATTTTTAAATTCATCTTTGCCAAAAGTTTTAGCCGTGGGTAGATTAACAAAAGCAAAAGACTATTTAACAATGTTAAGGGCTTTCTCTTTAGCGCTTAGTAAAAATCCGTTAAACTTATTTATTATCGGCGAAGGAGAAGAAAGAAAAAAAATAGAGGGGATAATAAGAGAACTCAATTTGGAAAAAAATGTTTTTTTGTTGGGTTCTCAAAAAAATCCTTTTAAATATATGGCAAAAGCCGATATATTTATACTTTCTTCTATATTGGAGGGATTCCCAAATGTCTTGGTTGAGGCAATGGCCTGTGGGGCGCCCGTAATTTCTACCGATTGCCAATCTGGCCCAAACGAAATTATAGAAAACGGTAAAAGCGGAATCTTGGCGTCAGTTAGAGACGAAAAAGCCCTAGCTGATGCTATAATCAAGTTATTAAATGATGTGAATTTAAAAAGCAGATTTTCTATGAATGGCAAAGAGCAAAGTAAAAAATTTACAGCAGCAAAGAGTGTTCCCGAATACGAAAAATTATTTAAAGAAATAATAGAAAGATAAAAATATGTGTGGAATAACTGGTATTTGGGATTTTAAAAATAAAATATCTGAGGGAACGCTGGAAAAAATGACAGATTGCTTATATCTGAGGGGTCCAGACGACTCAGGAATTTTTGTTGACCCAAAAAATAACATTGGTTTTGGACACAGGAGGCTATCCATTCTTGATTTATCGCCAGCAGGACATCAGCCGATGGCAAATGATGACCAAACCATTTGGATTACTTTTAACGGCGAGGTTTATAATTTTGCTGAAATTCGTAAAGAGCTGGAGGTTAAGGATTATAAATTTAAAAGCAATTCTGACACAGAAATTATTATAAAGTCATACCAGGAGTGGGGAATTGATTGTATTCAAAAATTTAGAGGGATGTTTGCCTTTGCGATTTGGGATGCAAAAAAGGAAAAGCTTTTTTTGGTGAGAGATAGAGCCGGGGTGAAGCCCTTATATTATTACTTTGATGGTGATAGGTTTTTATTTTCATCTGAGTTAAAAGCTTTTCATAAACATCCAGAATTTAAAAAAGAAATAAACTTTTCGGCGTTAGCTTTGTTTTTGCAGTTTGGATATATTTTGGCCCCTTACACAATTTTTGAGAATACACACAAGGTAAGACCTGGACATTATCTTGAAGTTGATAAAAATGGAGATATAAAAGAAACAAAGTATTGGGATATTATTGATTTTTATCTAGCAGAAAAGATAGATAAATCTGAGGAGGGAATTGAAAAAGAATTAGAAGAAATTTTAACTGAATCTTTCCAATATAGAATGGTTTCTGATGTGCCCGTTGGTGTTTTTTTGTCGGGGGGAATAGATTCAAGCTTGGTGACGGCCCTTCTGCAAAAAAATTCAAAAAATCCAATCAAAACTTTTACTATTGGATTTAATGAAAAAGAATACAACGAAGCTCCTTATGCCAAAAAGATTGCAGAACATTTAGGGACTGACCACCACGAATTTTATTGCACAGCAAAAGATGCTTTAGAAATTATTCCAAAGCTACCGGAAATTTATGACGAACCCTTCGGCGACAGCTCGGCGATTCCCACCTATTTGGTGTCTAAATTTGCAAGGGAAAGGGTGACGGTGGCACTTTCAGCGGACGCAGGGGATGAGCTTTTTTGTGGCTATTCACTTTATGAATTACTGAGTAAATATTATTTTATTGTTCAAAAAACACCACCTTTTTTATTATCTTTTGCTTATTTTGCTTTATCTACATTTTCTGTTAATTTTGTCGTAAAAGTTTATAATTTGTTTTCTTTTGTGTTGCCGAAATACACAAATTTGGAAAACAAGATTAATAAATTTAAAAATATTATTAAGCGCAAGGATAATAAGCTATCCGTCATTGTTAAAAATGGATATAGCTACTGGCTACCAGATGAAATAAAGCTGTTTTTAAAAAAAGAGTATGTAACGTTGCCAACTAATTTTGATGAATATGAAAAGGTGAAGAGTTTGAATATAAAAACTCAAATGCAGGCCGTGGATTTTAAAACATATTTACCAGATGATATTTTAGCAAAGGTGGATAGGGCGACAATGGCTGTGAGTTTGGAGGCAAGGGAACCCTTGATTGATCATAAAATTGCAGAGTTTATTGCAAGAGTCCCTATTGATTTAAAATATAAAAATGGACAGAGCAAATATATTTTAAGAAAAATATTATATAGATATGTTCCCAAAGAACTTGTAGAAAGGCCTAAGCAGGGCTTTGCAATTCCAATGGATAAGTGGCTTAAAAATGATTTGAAATATCTTTTAGAAAAATATCTTTCCGAAGAAAGATTAAGAGAGCAGGGAATTTTCGATGAAATGTATATAAAAGAAAGTTTAAGCAAATATCTGTCTGGAAAATCCGATTCTGCATATAAATTTTGGTTTTTGTTAGTATTTCAAATGTGGTATGAAAAATATTTTGAAAGAACATAAATTATTAAGCCTGTTTTTAATTGTTTTTGCACTACATATTGTAGCTGTGTTAGTAATGCACTTTAACAACGTAAGCTCTTTTTTTAGCGACGGTATTGGCGATTACATGATTTATGATAAAGGCGCTGCCATTATTACGGAACAATTCAGCCAGGGTAACCTTTCAATAGAAAAAGTTAAGGATTTACACCCCGAAATTTATTTAAACCATTTTTATCCAGTTGTTGTTACTGCTGTGTATTTTATTTTTGGACCAAATATTCTTGCCGGAGAATTATTAAACGCGGTTTTTTGCGCTTTAATTTCAGTTTTTGTTTATTTAATAATTGTTGAACTAGCGGGCGAAAAGAAATGGGCGTTTTTAACAGGGCTTATTGTGGGTGTATATCCGAGTCTTGTTTTTAACGGAAGCCTGCTTTTGAAAGATGCCTTGCAGGTTTGCTTAACAATGGCGGCTTTGTTTTTTGCGATAAAGATAATTAAGAATTTTAATATCCGCGACTTTTTAATTTTTTACATATTGCTTTTTCCCCTGACTAATTTAAGGTTTTATTGCGGATATGCCGTTATGTTGACATTTGGAATTTGCTGGCTGTTTTTCGCTAAAAGCATAGATATTAAAAAGAGGACTATTTATGCTGTTATAATCGCGATGCTATTTGGGTTTGTGCCTTTATTTTCAACAGGCCACGGATATTTTGGCGTAGATGGTTTAAAATACTTTTTAAACAAAGATGCGGTTACTAGTTATAGGCATGCGATTAGTTCTATGGGGGGTAATAGTAGTGGAAGCGGGTCGGACCTGGGGCTTAAGACAAGCTTTGACAATCCTATTGATTTTGCCGTTAGTTATTTGACAGGATTTATATATGTTTCGTTTGCGCCCTTTGTGTGGCAGTTAAAATATGCCAGGCATTTTTTAGCTTTGTTTGAAATGATTCCGTGGTATTTTATGCTTTATTTTATAATTAGAGGAATAGTGAAATGCATTAGGGATAAAAAATATCAGTCGTATATTTTACTGGCTTTTGCTGTTATTTTTTTGATGGCTTTGGCACTTTTTGATTCATCTAATTTTGGCCTTTTTATGCGCATAAGAATACCGGCATTTATATGCTTGTTGTGTTTTTTGCCATTTGGGGTTAATGATAATTTAATTAATAAATTAAAAACAAAGTTAAGATGGCTAAATATTTAGTGACAGGTGGGGCCGGATTTATTGGCTCAAATATAGTTAAAAAAGTTTTAGAGCAGGGAGATTCTGTTCGCGTAGTTGATAATTTTTCAACCGGCAGAAGAGAAAATATTGAAGAGTTTTTGCAAAACCCAAATTTTGAATTGGTTGAAGGTGACTTAACTAATTTAGAAATTGCGAAAAACGCTGTAAGGGGAATGGAATTTGTTTTGCATCAGGCGGCAGTGCCATCTGTGCCAAGGTCAATTGAAGACCCTATCACTTCTAATAGCGCAAATGTTAATGCGACTTTAAATTTACTTGTGTCCGCCAGGGACGAAAAAGTTAAAAAAGTTGTTTATGCCTCTTCGTCGTCTGTGTATGGCGACAACCCCGATTTGCCCAAGAAAGAAGATTTTCCAGTAAGGCCGATTTCGCCTTATGCTTTGACAAAATACGCAGGTGAAAGATATTGCCAGATATTTTGGAATATTTATGGATTACCCACGACTTGCCTAAGATATTTTAACGTTTTTGGGCCAAAGCAAAATCCATTTTCTCAATATTCTGCGGTGATCCCAAAATTTATAGATTGCTTCTTGGAGAATAAAAGCCCTGTTATTTTTGGGAATGGAGAACAAAGCCGTGATTTTACTTTTGTGGACAATGTTGTGGTGGCAAATCTGCTTGCCGTAACCTCCGAGAAGGGGAATGGAGAGGTATTTAATATCGCCTGCAATGAAAGAACAAGCCTTAATGAGTTGGTTGGATTTTTAGCTAAAATTTCAGGCAAGGATATTGCCCCAGAGTATAAAGATGCGAGGGTTGGCGATGTGTTGCATTCGCAGGCAGACATATCAAAAATAGAGGAATTTTTAGGATTTGAACCGATTATAAAATTCCAAGAGGGACTGAAAAAAACATTTAACTGGTATGCAAACCAAAAAAATTAAAATTTGCCATATTGCTAATAGCTCTTCGGCTGTAAAATTTTTGTTGTTGCCCCAGTTGCAATTTTTGCAAAGCCTAGGGTATGAGGTTTGGGCTGCTTGCAAAGTTGATAAATACGCTGATGAAATTGAAAATAAGGGTATTAAGGTAAAAAATATAAGTTTTTCCAGGAATATTTTTTCTTTTTGGCACCCTGTTGCCTTTTTGCAACTGTTTTTCTTTTTCAAAAAAGAAAAGTTTGATGTAGTACACACGCATAACCCCGTACCTGGGTTTTTAGGGCAACTGGCGGCTAAATTTACCGGAATGCCCGTTATAATCAATACAATACACGGCTTTTACTTTTCAGGCGATACACCCAGCTTAAAAAGAAAAATATTTATTTTTGCTGAGAGGCTGGTCGCGAAATGCTCCACATTAATTTTTTCTCAAAATAGGGAAGATGTGGAGACTGCAATAAAGGAAAATATTTGCAGTTCAGAAAAGATAAAATATTTGGGCAATGGAATTAATCTGGAAAAATTTAATTCAAACAATCTGCCAAAAGACTTGGGTGTGCCACCAGGTGCAAAAGTTATTGGAATAGTAGCGAGGTTGGTGGAAGAAAAGGGGTATTTGGATTTATTTGAAGCCCTTGAGGTTGTTGTTGAAAAATTTCCAGATATTTTTCTATTGTCTGTCGGGCCAGCAGAGCCAAATAAAAAAGACGGCTTTGATAAATCTATTGTAAATAAATATAATAAAATAAAAGGAAGGGTTTTATTTTTAGGGCAGAGAGACGATATTGATAAAATTCTACCAGCAATAGATATTTTTGTATTGCCGTCGCATAGGGAAGGATTCCCAAGGTCGTTGCTGGAAGCTTCGGCAATGCAAAAGCCAATAATTGCCACGAATATAAGGGGGTGCAGGGAGGCCGTTGAAGACGGTAAAACAGGAATTCTGGTCCCGGCTAAAAATCCAAAAGAGCTGGCCAAAGCCATTATTTATCTTTTGGAAAATCCTGATGTGGCTGACGAGCTGGGCATGGCCGCCAGGCAAAAGGCAATAAAAGAATTTGACGAAAACTTGGTTTTTGAAAAATTAAAAAATGCTTATGCAGACAAACTTAACTAATGCATATATTTTATTTTTTATCACAGCGCTCGTTTTAAGCGTGGTTTTTGTTGTATTGGCAAAAAAGATAAGCATTAAATACAAGTTTTACGACGACCCGGGGAAAGACAGCTTAAAGATACACAAGGCACCAGTATCTTTTTTGGGCGGAGGGGCTATGCTGGGGTCTTTCTTGATTTGTCTGGCTTTTGCCTGGATTTTCAAAGGGTATTTAAATCTTGAATTTAACAACCTAAAATTAGCCGCTTTGTTCATTTGCGGAGTCATTGCCTGGTTTTATGGATTTTGGGATGACACATATTGGGCCGAGAGGACTAAAATCAAGCAGAGCGTCAAAATCTTAATCCAAACCCCCATTGCATTCATAATGGCATTGGTTTTTTATATCGTTCAGATAAAATATCAATTTTTTGATTTGCCAATGTTGGGCATTTTTATCGCGGCAATGGCCTTTCTTTTTATGCAGAACGCCGTAAACTTGCACGATGGCATTGATGGCCTGGCGGGCACCACTTCTTTTATTTCGGCGGTCGCCTTCTTTATTTTTTTTGTTTTTTGTAATAATATATTGGCATCCCTAATATCTGTGATAATTGCGGGAAGCATTTTAGGATTTTTAATATTTAACTTTAAGTCTGCCACCATATTTATGGGCAATAACGGCAGTTACTTTTTGGGATTTGTCATGGTGGCTATGGCCTTGATGGCGGCCTCTCCAAACAGAATTTTTTATTCTGTTTTTCCGTATTTGCTAGTATCGGCTCCAATATTGAATGTAGCTTATGTCTTTACCAAAAGGGGATTGAAGAAAAAATCTTTTTTTGAGGCTGACAGAAGCCATATTCATGATGACGTATTAAAAGCAGTAAAATCTCCGCAAAAAGTGGTTTTCTGCGTTGGGGCAGTGCATATAATTTTTGCATTTTTTGGGTTAACTTTATTGGTTGTGTTAAGATAAATAAAATAATGGAATTTTCATCTGTAAAAAAAGTATTTTTGATTTTTGGGATTGTAACATCCTTGTTTTTTGCTATGGGGGCGCAGGCGGCCAATGTGGGCGATGCGGTTGATTTTAACGTAGATAAAGATTTTGATGTTTTGGGCAGAATAAAGGCTCAGGCAACTTTAGTCAAAATAACAGACAAACTGTATTTTTACGTTGAAAGGGATTGGTGGGCAATGCAACCCGCAACAAAGCAGACACAAATTTTGGCGAATTTGGATGATTTGTCCAATGAATTTAACAGTAGTGTATATCCAAAACTTACTTCAATTTTTGGCACAGAGCAAAACCCTGGCATAGACAAAGACATTAGAATAACCGTATTGTTTGAACAGATGAACTCGGCCGAGGGAGGATATTTTAGGGAGGCAGATGGTTATGAAAAGCTACAAGTGCCAACGTCAAACGAAAGAGAGATGGTGTATTTGAGCCTGTCGCATATAGACAACCCGGGGGTAAAAACACTTTTGGCTCACGAATTTATGCATCTTGTTACCTTTAACCAAAAGAACAAAATCTTTAATGTTGAAGAAGATGTTTGGCTTAATGAGGCCAGGGCAGATTATACATCAACTCTTTTGGGGTACGATAATAAATACGAAGACAGCAACTTGCAAAAAAGAGTAAGAGACTTTGTTGAAAATCCATCGGATTCTCTAACCGAATGGCAGGGTTCAAAATATGATTATGCTTCTGTAAATTTGTTTGCCCAATACTTAACAGATCACTATGGGATAAACATTTTGGCAGATTCATTAAAGTCTCAATATGTTGGAATTGAAAGCATAAACTATGCTTTGCAAAAAAACGGATTTAAAGAAAGCTTTTCTGATATATTTACCAATTGGACAATAGCCCTATCGGTGAATAATTGCTCAATGGGAAAAAACTATTGCTATTCAAATGAGAATCTAAAAAAGATAAAAGTATTGCCAACAATAAATTTTTTGCCACTTACTGGAAATGTGTCTTTATCGGTGACTAACACGACAAAAAATTGGACAGGTAATTGGCTTAAATTTATTGGAGGAAATGGTGACTTAAAATTAAGGTTTTCTAGTTTAAAGGGGCTTAACTTTAAGATACCATATATTATAGAAGACTCAGCAGGGACTGTGGCTGTGAAATTTTTGGCATTGAATGGGTCTGATAAGGTGGATATTAACGCCGAAAACTTTGGCACAGATTATAAATCTTTAATTATTATCCCATCATTACAGGTGGACTCTTCTGGCGTGTCTGGGGCGGAATTTCCATTTAATTATGCTATTGAAATTAAAGGAGCAGAACAGGCGAGCAACGAAGACTTGATTGCTCAACTTTTAGAAAAAATTGCCCAATTAAAACAGCAAATTGCAGTCTTGCAGGTTCAACAGGGAATCCAGCCACTAAGTTGTAGCGTATTTGATAATAATCTTTATCAGGGAGTAGGCCGAAGTGAGGAAGTGATGTGTTTGCAACAATTTTTAAAAAATCAAGGAGTTGATATTTATCCAGAAGGATATATTACTGGCACATTTGGACCAATGACGCAGACTGCCGTAAAAAGATTTCAAGAAAAGTATGACATTACAAGCACGGGATATGTGGGGCCTTTGACCAGGGCAAAGATTAATGAGCTTTTGTAAATGAAAGACATTGTTTTTGAAAAAAACGTTTCTCTAAAAGAATATACAACATTTAAAGTTGGTGGGCCCGCCAAATATTTTTTTGCTGCAAAAAATAAGGACGAGCTGGCCAGTGCTCTGCAGCTGGCAAAAGAAAAAAAGCTTGATGTTTTTGTGTTTGGCGGAGGAAGTAATTTATTGATGTCTGACAAGGGATTTAAAGGATTGGTTGTAAAAATTGAGATTTCCGGAATGGAATTTTCAGATAGTAAAGCTGTTGTTGGCGGTGGGGTTTGTTTGTCTAAGTTTGCAAACGCAGTTGGTAAAAATGGATTCACTGGATTTGAGTGGGCAATTGGAATTCCTCAGGCAACAGTGGGTGGGGCTGTCTACGGAAATGCCCAGGCCTTTGGGTTTAGAATTTCTGATAATATTGAGTTGGTTGAAGTTTTTGATAGAAAAACTTTTAAATTGAAAACTTTTTCAAAAGAGCAGTGCAAATTTACTTTAAAAAATAGCGCTTTTAAAAAGAACAAAAATTTGATTGTCATTTCGGTTGTATTTAATTTACAAAAAGGCAATGAAGCAGAGATTAAAGAAAATGTCGCCAAGTTTTTAAAGCACAGGAAACAATCGCATCCGTTAAACTTTCCTTCTGCTGGATCGGTGTTTGTTAACCCTGAGAAAAAAGGGCAGGTGACGCCAGCAGGATTTTTGATAGAAAAGGCGGGGTTAAAGGGAAAAAAAATTGGGAATGCCCAAATATCTGAGAAGCACGCAAATTTTATAATCAACCTGGGCGGAGCCAAGGCAAAAGATGTTTTGGCATTGATAAGACTGGCGCAAAAAAAAGTGAAGGAAAACTCTAAGATAAATTTGGAAACAGAAATACAGCAAATAGGCTTTTAATATTATTAAATCAAAACATAGTAATATGGTTACAATAAAATCAAAAAATTTGGAAATTACAGAGGCTTTTAATGAATTTATAATCAAGAAATCAGCTAGCTTGGAAAAGCTTATTGACGGGAAAAATACAACAGATATCATAATTGAAATTGAAAAGGAAGCGGCCCACAGCAAAAAAGGGGAGAACTTTTTTGCCCAGGGATCTGTAAGTTTGCCAGGCCAAAATATATCGGTGCAAGAGAGAAGCGAGGATGCCAGGAAGGCGGTAGTTGGGATGATTGATGACTTTAAAGTGGAAGTTAAAAAATATAAATCAAAAAATAAAGAGTCTATAAGGAAGAGGCAACAAAACACTAATAAATTTTTGCTTGCAACCGAGGAGACCGACAACAATGATACCGAGTAAAATGTTTTTTACAAAAGGCGTAGGCACGGCCAAAGAACAGCTTATGTCTTTTGAGATGGCGTTAAGAAATGCTGGAATTGAAAAATTTAATTTAGTTACGGTTTCTTCAATTCTGCCGCCAAACTGCCAGAGGATTACAAAGGAAAAAGGCCTAGAAATGTTAAAGCCAGGAGAAATAGTTTTTTGCGTAATGGCAAGAAATGCAACAAATGAACCTAACAGGCTAATAGCGGCATCTATAGGCTGCGCGGTGCCTGCCGACAAAGTTCAGCAGTATGGATATTTGTCCGAACACCATCCTTTTGGCGAAACAGATGAAAAGACTGCTGACACAGCAGAAGATTTGGCCGCCACGATGTTGGCTTCCACTTTGGGAGTGGAATTTGATCCCGATACCGCCTGGGATGAAAGAGAAAAAACTTACAAACTTTCAGGGAAAATTGTTACAACCACTAATATAACTCAATCTGCCGAAGGGAATAAAAACGGACTGTGGACTACGGTGGTGGCAGCGGCAATATTTGTTTCCTAAACTTAGATTTAAAACCGCTCAGAATAAGGGCGGTTTTGATTTACAAAAAGCCTAATTTTATGTAGAGTAGAATAGAAGATATTAAACTTTTAGATAATGTCATTTTTAAGTAAGATTTTTGGAGATTCAAACGAAAAATATATAAAGAGTCTGGCGCCCGTAGTGGAAAAGATAAATTCTTTTTCTGCTGATTTTGAGAAACTTTCAGGCGAGCAACTAAAAGAAAAAACAAAGGAATTTAAAGAAAGGCTGACAGGAGGTCAAAATCTGGATGATATTTTGCCAGAGGCCTTTGCCTTGGTAAGAGAGGGGGCAGGGCGCAGTTTAGGCCAAAGGCATTTTGACTCCCAGCTTATTGGAGCAATTGTACTGCATCAGGGCAAGATTGCCGAAATGAAAACAGGAGAAGGTAAAACTTTGACCGCTACTTTGGCTGCGTATCTTAATGCATTGCGGGGAGAAGGTGTGCATATTATTACAGTTAATGATTATTTGGCAAAAAGAGATATGGTATGGATGGGTCAGATTTTTGAAGCCTTGGGCTTAACTACAGGTTGTATTACAAATGAATCTGGTTATCTTTATGATAAAAATTTTAAGAATGAGCCAGAAGATATTCAGCGTGACATTGTTGGGGCCTTTAAAGTGGTTGAAGATTTTTTAAAGCCTGTTTCCAGAAAGGCCGCCTATGGGGCCGATATTACATATGGCACAAACCACGAATTTGGGTTTGATTATTTGAGAGACAACATGGTGGCCGATGCATCACAGGAGGCTCAAAGAGGTTTTAATTTTGCCATCGTTGACGAGGTGGATTCTATTTTAATAGATGAAGCGCGCGTGCCATTGATAATTTCAGGCCAGGGCGATGAAGCAACAGATAAGTATTATACTTTTTCAAAAATAGTTGCTCCGTTGGAAAAAGGTGTGGATTTTGAATTAGACGAAAAATTAAAATCTGTTAACTTTACAGAGCAGGGCCAAAGCAAGGTTATAAAAAGCCTGGGACTTGATCCATGGGCAGAAAACGACATAATTACAACGCATCAATTGGAGTCTGCCATTAAGGCAAAGTCATTGTTTTTGCGCGATAGAGACTATGCTGTAAAAAACGGAGAAATTTTAATTATTGACGAATTTACAGGCAGAATTTTGCCCGGACGCAGATGGTCTGGCGGATTACATCAGGCAGTGGAGGCTAAAGAGGGGGTAAAGGTAAACCCCGAATCTTTGACGATGGCCACAATCACTTTTCAAAACTATTTCAGGATGTATAAGAAGTTGTCGGGAATGACGGGAACCGCTTCTACATCAGCGGAAGAATTTGATAAGGTTTATGGCTTGGATGCTGTCGCCATACCAACAAATAAGCCGATTCAGAGAAAAGATTTTCCAGACAAAGTTTTTAAAACAGAAGAGGGAAAATATCGGGCAATAGTAAAAGAAATTGAAGAGTTACATAAAAAAGGCCAGCCTGTTTTGGTGGGAACCAGGTCTGTTGAGAAAAATGAATTTTTGGGCAGAATGCTGGAAGTTGCAGGTGTGCCACATAATATTTTAAACGCAAAAAATCACGAAAGGGAAGGTCAGATTGTAGCTCAGGCCGGAAAAAAAGGGGGGGTAACTATTGCCACAAATATGGCAGGCCGTGGGGTGGACATTATTTTAGGGGGAAACCCGCCAACAAAAGAGGAATCAGAGGAAGTTAAAAGTTTGGGCGGGCTGCATGTTATTGGCACCGAGCGCCATGATGCCCGCAGAATTGACAACCAGCTAAGAGGCAGGTCTGGCAGGCAGGGCGACCCAGGCACCACGCAATTTTTTGTGTCACTTGAAGACGACTTAATGAGAATTTTTGGCGGTGACAGGATAAAAGGATTGATGACGGCTTTGAATATTCCAGATGACGAGCCCATACAAGCCAAAATGGTATCGGGGGCTATTGAATCTGCCCAGTCAAAAATTGAGGGATTTAATTTTGATGCAAGAAATCATCTGCTTGAATATGACGATGTGATGAACAAACAGCGTGAAATTGTTTATAAAAAGAGAAAGGAATTTTTATCGGCCGACAATTTGAAAGACAAAATTATTGAAATCGCCCAGAAGCTGCAAACTGAAGAAAATAATTTGGTTGAAAAATTAGAAGCGAAAGAAAAAGAAATCGGGACAGAAAATATGAGGCAAATAGAAAAATTTGTTTGCCTGAAAGTTTTAGATATTTTGTGGCAGGGACATTTGTCGTATATGGAGCACATAAAAGATTCTGTGAGGCTTCGTGCTTATGCGGGTCGCGACCCATTGGTGGAATATAAGAGCGAGGGTAAGAGGGCCTTCTTGCAGCTTCTTGATGCAATGGATGCCGACATTATAGACAATATTTTAAAAGCCGGAATTGCAAAACCTTCAAATCAAAAACAGCAACAGCCAAGGCAAACAATTGTTGAAAACAAACAAGAATCAGGAAGAAATGACCCCTGTCCTTGTGGCAGTGGTTTAAAATATAAGAAATGTCATGGAAAAGGAAAATAATAATCCAAAAGTTGGAGTTGGGATAATGATATTAAAGGACGGGAAGGTCTTGCTTGGCAAAAGGAAGGGCTCGCACGGCGAAGGCGAGTATGCCTTTCCCGGAGGGCACTTGGAATATATGGAGTCTTTTGCCGATTGCGTAAAAAGGGAGCTTGCCGAAGAATGTGGAATTGAGGTTAAAAATATTAGATTTCAATTTGTGGCGAATGTGACAAAATATGCTCCAAAACACTACGCGCACATCGGATTGCTGGCGGATTGGGCGGCAGGAGAACCAAAAGTATTGGAGCCAGAAAAATGCGAGTCGTGGAATTGGTATGAAGTTGAAAGTTTGCCAAAGCCAATGTTTTTGATGTGCGAGCTGGCAATTGACGCCTACAAAACAGGCAAAAATTATTATGACATTCCTGCGACAGAGTGATGCGTAAATCATAAATTAGTTTATAATGAAGTCACATAGTTAAAATTATGAAAATAGCATTTTTTGAAATTCAAGACTGGGAAAAAATATACTTAAAGAAAAAGCTTAAAAGTTATGATCTTGAGTTTTATGATAAACCCCTAACCGAAGAGAATATAAAAAGTTTGGCCGATTTGGACATCTTATCGGTTTTTATTTATTCTAAAATAGATAAAAAAATTATTGAAAAGTTTTCAAATTTAAAATTGATAACCACAAGGTCTACCGGATTTGACCATATAGACATAAAAGAATGTAAAAAGAGGGAAATTGGCGTATGTAGCGTGCCTTTTTATGGTGAGAATACAGTAGCAGAACATACTTTTGCCTTGATTTTGTCTTTATCCAGGAATATCCATAAAGCATATGTGAAGACACTGAATAAAGATTATTCTATTGATGGATTAAAAGGTTTTGACTTAAAGGGCAAGACAATTGGAGTTATTGGGGCAGGACATATCGGGTTGCATGTGATAAGGGTGGCAAAAAGTTTTGGAATGAATGTTTTGGCCTACGATGTTAACCAGGATAATTTTTTAACAGAAGTGTTGGGGTTTAATTATGTTCCTTTAGAAGAAATCCTTGCTAAGTCAGATATTATTACCTTGCATACTCCTTATAACAAACATACGCACCATTTGATAAATAAGGAAACTATAAAAAAAATTAAAAAAGGGGCCATTTTAATAAATACATCTAGGGGCGGAGTAATAGATACAGAAGCGCTAATTGAAGCCCTTGATAAAAAAATATTGGCCGGCGTGGGGTTGGATGTATTGGAGGGGGAGGACCTGATTAAGGAGGAAAAACAGCTTTTATCCGATTCTAAAAAAGCAGAGACCTTTGGCCAAATAGTTAGAGACCATATTTTATTGAATAAGGACAATGTGGTTTTTACTCCTCATATAGCCTTTTATAGCCAGGAGGCCTTAGAAAGAATACTTGACGCGACGGTTGAAAATATAAACTCTTTTATTGCGGGGAATCCTCAAAATATGGTTGGATAAATTATGCATATGAAATACGATAAACTTGTAAGGGATAAGATTCCCGAAATTATAAAAAGCAAAGGGGGTTTGCCGATAACGCATATTGCTAATGACACTGAATATTGGCAAAAGCTTAAGGAAAAGTTACAGGAAGAAGTTTCTGAATTTATTGAAGCCCAAAACATTGAAGAAATGGCAGATATACTTGAAGTTGTAGATGCCATTTTTATTTGCAAAAAATTTGACAGGCACCAGGTGGAAAATGTAAAAGCAAAGAAGGCTGAGGAGAGGGGAAAATTTAACAAAAAAATAATTTTAGAAGAGTCATAAAATGGATTTATTAGAAATAATAAAAAAAGAAGTTGAAGGCAGACTTTCGGGCATTAACAGCTGTCATGAGTTAGAACATACCGAAAGGGTGTACAACCTGGCAATGCATATTGGAAAAATAGAAAACGCGGATTTGGAAGTTTTGGGATTGGCTGCTATTTTGCATGACATTGCCAGAAAAGAACAGGATGAATCTGGCGGGAAAATAGACCACGCCCAGAGAGGGGCTGAACTGGCCGGAGAAGTCCTTAGAAAATATAATTTGCCTAAAGAAAAACTGGATAACATTGTTCACTGCATTGCCACACATAGGTTTAGGGATGACAATAAGCCAGAAACCTTGGAAGCCAAGATTTTATATGATGCCGACAAATTGGATGCCGTCGGGGCTATTGGAATTGGCAGGGCTTTTGCTTTTGCCGGCCACTTGGGGGCAAAAGTCCACGATGAAAATGTTGATATGGACAGCAAGGCCGAATACACAAAAGACGATACTGCTTACAGAGAATTTTTAGTAAAGCTGACTAAAATAAAAGATAAAGTTTTAACGGGTGAGGGCAAAAGAATTGCTATAGAGAGGCATCAATTTATGGAAAGTTTTTTTGAAAGAATTAATAAAGAGGTAAAAGGCCAAGCATAATGATAAAAAAAATGACGCTTTGCGTAATACATCAACACCCAAAAGTTTTGCTTGCAATGAAAAAGCGCGGCTTTGGACAAGGCCGATGGAATGGCTTGGGAGGAAAAGTGCAAGACGGCGAAACAATTGAACAGGCCGCCAATAGAGAGGCTTTTGAGGAGGCAAATATAAAGCTAGGTGAATTGCAAAAAATGGGAGTGATAGAATTTTCCTGGAAAACAAAGCCTGATATCTTGCAGGTGCACATCTTTAAAGCAGAAAGCTTTTGGGGCATTCCCACAGAAACAGAAGAAATGAAGCCAGCATGGTTTGATGTAAATCAAATTCCGTATTCTAAAATGTGGCAAGATGATATTTACTGGATGCCGTTGTTTTTGGAGAATCAAAAATTTTTGGGAAAGTTTGTCTTTGATGACCAAGATAATATTTTAGAAAAAGAACTAAACGAGGTAAAAGAAATTTGATGTTAAAGTTTAAGTGGCTTATATTTTTATTTTTTCTGGTAGTTATTGCCTTAGCGGTAAGTCTTTATTTTTGGAGAGAAGATTTAAAACTATCAAACGGATTTCAAACCGCAATAGATAATGTTAAAACCATAAATGTTGATTCTATTGTTTCTCAAATTCAAAAGCAGGTTATAACAGCGGTTCCTTTGAACATCGGCGGACAAAGCAATAACGTCACTTTATTAAAAAGCAAAATCATTGAAGAGACTAATAGTCAAAGAGTGGCGAATGGGCTTGCGGTTATGACAGAAAATTTAAAACTAAACCAGGCAGCCGAGACAAAGGCCAATGATATGTTTTTAAATCAATATTTTGAGCACGTTTCACCCTCGGGCATAGACCCTGGAACATTGGTGGCAAACTCTGGGTATGAATATATTATAACGGGAGAAAATTTAATATTGGGAAATTTTGAGGACGAAGCTGATATGGTTGAAGCCTGGATGAATAGCCCCGGCCACAGAGCAAATATTTTAAACGCCACTTACTCTGAAATCGGTGTGGCGGTAATAAAGGGAGATTACAAGGGGGAGCAGGTTTGGATAGCAGTTCAAGAATTTGGATTGCCGTTGTCAGCATGTCAAAAGCCCAACGAAAGCCAAAAAGTAAAAATAGAAAACGATAAAATTATTTTGGATGAATTGGCCATAGTCCTTGATGATAAAAAAAAGCAAATAGAAAATATCAATCAGACCGCTTATTATAATCAATTATTTGATGATTATAATGAAATGGTTAAGGCTTATAATTTAAAGGCGGAAAATTTAAAATTATTAGTGGCTGATTACAATGACCAGGTTAAAGTTTTTAACGATTGTGTCAAAGGAGCGAAAGATTAAAATGTAAAACCGCAACATCCTTGTTGCGGTTTTTTGTGTTGTGCGCATCATCGTTTGTTCTTGCCGTGGGCGAGAGAGGTGAGAATGGGGTGTGGGCCGGAAACGACCGATTCAATGGGTACGATGTCAACCTTGCATCGTGGAATAATCTCCTCGCAGTCCCTTACGATGGGGACGTATTTGAGGGGATTGATGAATCCTACGGGCAAGGGAATTACCCTGCCTTCGAACTCAATGGCGTGTTCCTGACCATTGCCATTGTGGTTTGATGGAAGTTTGTACTTCACCCAATCACCAGCATTGAGTCGTTGCTTCCCATGGCCCCAAACCAGACGAACCGAATGTTGCTGTTTCTTGCGCATAGTAGCATGTCCTTTCTTAGTTTGGACATCCTTGAAAAAGAACCGATATATAAGTATATATAGAGTATATGAAAATTGCAATTGTTTCAGATACACACAATAATTTTATTAATTTTAAAAAAGCGATTAATTGGGCCAATGAAAATGGCGTACAAATGATTTTGCATTGTGGCGACATACAAACCCAGGAGATAATTGATGATGCCCGAAAAATATTTAAAGGAGAAATTAATTTTGTAAAAGGTAACGGGGATTACGATTTAAATTTTCCAGAGGCGATAGAGATAGAGGCAGATTCAAAAAAAATAGGATTTTCCCACTTTCCTGAAATCGCAAAAAAAATGGCTAAATCTGGAAAATTAGACATTGTTTTTTATGGCCACACCCATAAGCCCTGGGAAGAGGTTATAGATAATTGCAGACTAGCAAATCCTGGCGAATTAGCAGGTCAATTGTTTAAGCCAACTTTTGCAGTTTACGACACAGAGGCTAATTTATTAGAATTAA
>JAQURU010000032.1 GCA_028715435.1 Minisyncoccota bacterium | reverse complement strand
ATTAGCTGACTTTTTAGAAGAAGAAGCTGGCGCTTCCACAGAGCGGCTTTCAGCTATTATGGAGCCATTGTTGATTATGTGTGTTGGGGGAGCTGTTGGTTTTTTTGCTGTTTCAATGATGCAGCCAATGTTTAGCATCATGGAAGGCATAAAATAACGAATGACAAAAAAGCAAATAACAAATAACAAGGGGTTCACAATGGTGGAAATTATGGTGGTAATCGGGATTATCATTGTTTTAGCGGGAATCTCCTGGGCAGCTTTTCATAATTATCAGCCAACAATGGAACTAAATGCTGTGTTGCGCAACTTAACTTCTGATTTGCGGCTTGCTCAGCAGCTATCTGTTACAGAGCAAGTTAATCACGGCATATTCTTTGACCTTTCCAATAAATCCTACTCATTGTTGAAATTTTCTGATCCAGTTCAGACTTTATTTTCTAAAAATTTGCCTGCGTCGATTAGTATTTCTGACATCGTAGGCCTGTCCAATGAAACAGCAATTTTTAACCCATACGGGTCTTCAATTGAACCAGGCTCGCTTGTTTTAAGCAACACAAGCGGGCAAACCAGAACTATTTAAATAAAACCGTCGGGTTTTGTTAAAACTCAAAATTAATGCGACGTTAATACGTTTATGTATATTAACCATATTAATAAAAAAATAAACGGGTTTACGCTTATAGAGGTTTTGGTGGCCTTGTCAGTTATTACAATTGGGCTAGTTGTTGTGCTGCAAATTTTTCCTATTGGATTAAGTGTTGAAAATTTAAATCAAATGGAAACTCAAGCGGTTTTCGCAGCTCAAGATAAAATAGAGGCCTTATCGGTGAAATCATTCGGAGAATTGGTTATTGGAACTGTTGTTGAAAGTTCATTGGGGGCTCCTTATGAAAAATTTGCTCGTGAAACTAAAATTACTAATGTTGATTCGAACTTGCAGGAAGTAAGCTTTGCTACTGGTTTAAAAAAAGTAGAAGTAAAGGTTGCTTGGAAGTCGCCCTTAAAAGGAGCAAGCAAAGAAACAAAGCTATCTATTTTGTTTGCCGAAAGATAGATCACATGAAAATAAAAATTAAATCAAATGGGTTTACTCTTGTTGAAGTGTTGGTATCAATGACGATTTTTTCGGTTTCAGTTATTTTAATTTTTGCTATTTATTTTTTGTCGCAAAGGTTTTATAAAAAAAGCGAACTAAGAGCGGAAATTTTGCAAAACGCCCGAGTGGTATTAGAACGCATGGATAGAGAAATGCGCCAAACCCAAGAAATTGTTACCGCCTTGCCTCAAGTTAAAGATAATCTTGCCTTTCCCCCAGCGTCTGAAATAGAATTTCAGGATGGGCACAACCCTTCTCCTTATGCCTCTTTGGGCAGTGATTATTATTATATAAGATATTTTATCGATGGAGCAACCGGGGAGATTCATAGAGAATACAAAGTTTATTGCTTTGAGAATTGCGGGGAATGCGTTGATTTTTTTAGGTGGAACGACTCTCAAATTACTGATGGCGTTCCTATTCAGGCCCATAGTTGCATTCTAGAAGATAGAATTGTTGGTGAATGCGGCCAAGAATTAAAATTTTATCGGCCTGGACCCATCAGTGTTTTTTTAAGGGTGGGTAAACAAAATGAGCAGATTGATTTTCAAACTAATGTTTATGGCAGAAATTTGTAAAATAAGTAATAAAATTCTAAAATTAAAACAGGGTATAACTGGGAGCGCTTTTATAATAGCTATTTTAGTTTTAGGGCTAATGGTTTTTTTGGCCGCTTATTTTATTTCTTTTAGTTTGGCTGGATCTTCAATGGCAAACAGCCAGAAATTTGCTACCCAAACTTATTATTTAGCCGAAGCGGGAATACAGGAAGCAATTTTTAAATTGAAAAACGACCCAATCTGGAAAAGCGCCTTTGAGACATTGCCTACTGCATGGGATCCAAGTTGTTCATCTTGGTCAATTCCTTTATATCAAAGAATTGGTGGAATCTTCAGCAATGGAGGATACGAACTTACTGTTAATAATTTGGGCTGTGCCCAAGCAGAAATTATTGCCAAGGCCTTTCTTGAAATCAATTCCAATAAAAAAGCCCAAAGGATTGTTAAGGCTAAAGTTTTTAAAGCTATTGGCAATTCTGATTTAACTTTTGGAATATTCACGGGCGGGGCGAGCGGTAATGTGGACTTAACAATGGTCAATCCTTTAAGGGTGTATGGAGGAGATTTGTTTATAAAGAACAACCTTAACATCAATTTTTCTAGCGATGTTAGCGTTGATGGGAAAATTTTAGTTGGCAACAACTACCTTTCCTCACTTTCGCAGGTCTCTTCTTTAGGGGTTTGCGCTTTTAACGTGTGCGAAAGCGGCTGTGATGATTCAACTGAATGTCCACCTCCTGTGATTGAAATACCTCCTTTGGATTTTGATTCAGCCAGCCCTTCTTCTTATTTATCAGCAGCTCAAAATAGCAACTGTGGCTCTTTACGAAGCGATGGTAAAACAAATTGTGTTTTTACGCCTGCAGAATTTGAAAAAGTTTTATGGAATTATTATCCAGATATTTCGTTTCCGTTGGGTGCCACAATTTACGTAAAAGGAGATATTAATATAAGGGCAGGGCAGAGCGTAATTGTTAATGGGGTGTTAGCTTCAGACAGGGATATAAACTTAGGGGAAAGCAATTGTTGGACAAGGCCAGAGCCGCCTAATTTAAGGTGTGGGTTTTCATCTGTACAAGTTATAAGGCCGGGGCAGCCAGACGACAATTTTCCTTCTGGGTTGTTAGCGAAAAGAAAATTAAATGGCGGGCAATTCTTAGGGTTTGGGTCTGCAGGTATGGAAGTTACAGGGCTGGTTTATTCAGGAGATGAAATGAAGTTTCAGTCAGTTCCAGGCCCAATCACAATATACGGAGGATTGGTTGCTCGCAAAATCAGTTTCTCAAGCACTATCGCGGGTTTTGATGTTTATTTTGACCCAGATGTTATTACTGACACTTTTGGAACAGCCTCTTATTCGCCAGTTATTATTGTTGACCACTGGGAGGAAGAATATTAAGCGAACAATCAAGAATCAAAAAAGATGGAGATTAATCTTATTAAAAAAAAGGCAATAGGTTTTGATATATCTGATCTTTCCGTTAAAGCAATTGGCTTGGAAAGAAAAGGCAAAGACGCCAAGATTTTTTGTTTTGGATGTGTTCAAATATCAAAAGGCGCTATTGAAAAAGGGGAGATAAAGGATGAAAAATCTGTGAAGACATCTCTCGAGAAATTGCTCGCGAGCCTGCCGGCCAAAAAATCTCAGTTTCATAAAGTAGCTGTTTCTTTGCCGGAAGAAAAATCATTTGTGGATGTTATTAAAGTTCCTATTTTGCTGGACCAAGAAAAGCTGCAGTCCGTAGTTTCTTTTGAGGCAGAAAATGTTATACCTTTTCCTTTAGCTGAAGTTTATTTTGATTTTGAAAAAATAGAAACAACCGCTAAATTGGTAAAGTGCCAAGAAGTGCTTTTGTCAGCTTGCCCTCAAAAAATCGTGGATACTTATTTTAATGTTTTTAATGATATTGGAATTACCCCTTCTTTTATGGAAGTTGAATCGTTTTCTGTGGCAAGAGCATTGACCGAAAAGAATTTTTTTTCATCGCCAACTTTAATTATTGACTTTGGTGAAACCAGAACAACCCTGGCTATTTTTGCTGGCAAAAACCTGCGTTTTACCTCAACCATAAATTCCTCTTCTGGGCAGTTAACAAAAAGTATAGCTACTTTCTTAGGCATTTCCCCTTCTTCGGCCGAGGAGTTGAAAAAAAAGGAAGGCATTGAGGGAAAAAAAGAAATTTTTGAAGCAACAATCCCTTTTTTAAACGATATGGCTGAACAAATTAATCATTACATTGATTATTACCGTAATTATTCAGCGAAATGCCAAGAATTTAGCCAAAGAAAATCTTTGAATAAAATTTTGCTTTGCGGGGCAGGAGCAAACTTAAAAGGGCTTGTGAAATTTTTGTCCACAGAGCTTAATTTAGAAGTGGAAAAAGCCGATCCGCTTATCAACCTATCTAACAAAACCCTGCCGCCTAAATTTAATAAAGAAATGTCTTTGAGTTATGCCACTGCCATTGGGCTGGCAATTAAATTAATTTATGGCGATTAATCTTCTTCCTCCAATTCAAAAACAAGAAATTGCCGCTGAAAAAACGAGGCGAAAAGTCGCCCTGATCTTATGTTTAGTTTTATTAGATATATTGTTGTTTTTGGTTATTATGTTTTGCTTGAATTTTTATCTTGCAAGCCAAGTAAAATCTTTTACTGATTTTGCAAACGCAAAAGAGCAGCTTCTAAAAAGCCCAGAATTTCAAATCAGTAAAAGTTCAATTGAAATTGCTAATCAAAATCTTTTACAGGTATCTAGCACCAGAAAAGAACAGGTTTCCTGTTCTGTTGTGTTAGAGAAATTAAGCTTTTTGCTTCCAAGCGATATCTATCTTACTTCATTTTCTTTTCAAAATAGTTTTATTGAAGAGGGTGAAGAAAATAAAGAGCGAATCTTTTTAGGAAAGATTCGTATAGGCGGTGTTGCTAAAAGCCGAGAAGCGCTTTTATTATTCAAAAAAGCTCTCTCTCAAGAAGCGTCTTTTAAGGATTTGTATTTTGATCCATCATCGTGGGTTTCGCCCACTAATGCAAACTTTTCAGCTACTTTTAATTACTTTAAATGATTGCTAATAAAAAAATCAAACTTGATATCCTAATTTTTCTAATTGTTTTAACAGTTATAATTTTTACTGGCGTTGTGCCTTTGGTTTCTGATTTTTCTAAAAATTCAGAGAATTTGTCTAATAGAAAAAAGGACTTGTTTTTTTTGGAACAACAAATATCTGCTTTGCAAGATTTTCAAAACAACAGTGCTTTTTACCAGCCAAGTGTTCAAAAACTAAATAGCAGTTTTGTTTCCCAAGAAGCGCCGATTGAGTTTATAGAATTCTTAGAAGAAGAAGCTCAAAAACAGCAGTTGGATATTTCTATTTCTTCTGTAAAAGACGAGTCAGAAGAAAAAGGAACGCGCTTTACAATGGCTTTTCAAGTTTCTTTATCAGGGGATTTTCCAGAGGTTTTAATTTTTTTGCAACGCATTGAACAAAGTCCTTGGCTTTTAAAAATTGACCAAGCAAGCGTTCAAAGAGTGGGAGAAAAAGAAAAGCTTTATAATGCCAAAAGCGCTCAAGCAGGTCAAGTAGTTTTAGTTTTAAGCTTCAAAACATTTTCCAATTATTTAGGCCCGCGAATTGATTAAAAAAGCATGAAAATTTTAACTCAAATTAGAGATTTTTTTACCAGTCAAGCTAAGATAATTTCCCGGCGTCCTTTTTGGTTGTTTGGATCGTTGTTTGTTGCAGACTTGATAGTTGCCTTTATTTTGCTTTGGGTTGGCATTTTAAGCCCAGCTAATCAAAATTTAGAGGGCGCTAAACCTTTACTTGTTTTAAATAAGGCATCTTTAGATGTTTTTATTAAAAGTTGGGATGCTCAAGAAGAAGTTTTTCAAACGCCTGTTAGCCAACCTTATCCGGATATATTCAAGGGTTTTTCCGCTGAAAAACCAATACAAACTTCAACTTCTTCTAATGCCACTTCAAGCCAGAGCCATTAATGCTTACGTTGACTAAGCAATGTTTTTGTATTAGGATTTATAGCACCAAGCCCTCATAGTTCAATGGATAGAACACCAACCTTCTAAGTTGGATATTTAGGTCCGATTCCTAATGAGGGCACAAAAAGGATTGCAGTTATGGCGGCTATAGTGTAATGGCTAGCACTAGAACCTGTGGAGTTCTCGGAACGGGTTCGAATCCCGTTAGCCGCCAAACAAGCAAAAACCTCTGTTTTGAACAGAGGTTTTTGCTTGTTTGGCGTTTTGCTGACTATAAGCTTTTTTCGTCTAACGTAATGTTAATAATTTTTTCTTTACCGCTTCGTAATATTTTACAAACCAATTTTTGCCCAACTGTAAAATCAGCCAGTAAATCGTTTACGGAAATTTCTGGCGTTATTTTTTGCCCCGAGATTTCAATTATAATATCAGCTTCTTTAAACCCGGCTTTTTCTGCTGGGCTTCCAGCAATAACTGCCCGGCTTTTGCCCAAAGGTAGTTCTGGTTCTGATACCACCAAAGCGCCAAAATCTACTGGTAAATCAAATTGTTCTTTCAGGCGTTTGTTTATTTGTAAGTATCTAATGCCAAAAAATGGTTGGCGGATACGGCCATATTTTTTTAACTCTTCCAGGGCCTTTTTAGCATTGTTTATTGGCAAAGCAAAGCCAATGTTTTCCGCTCCAAAAACCATGGCTGCGTTAATGCCGATTACCTTGCCAGAAATGTCAATTAAAGGCCCTCCAGAATTGCCGGGATTAATAGCAGCATCTGTTTGGATAAGCCCTCTAAGTTTTGAAGAAGCATCTGATAGTTCGCTTTGAGCTTGAATTTCGCGAGAAAGTCCTGAAACAATCCCAACAGAAATAGTGTTTTTGAAAATTCCTAAAGCGTTTCCAATAGCAATAACTTGTTCACCCAAGTCAAGCCTTGAGGAATCGCCCATTGTTAAAAATGGCAGCGGTTTGTTGCCCTGGTCTATCTTTAAAATTGCAATATCATGAATTGGGTCAATGCCCAAAATTTCTGGTTTGTATTTTTCACCGCTTGATAAAATAACAGTAAAAGCAGCTTTTTTATCTTCAATCACGTGGCGATTGGTTAAGATTGTTCCGTTTTTATCAATAATAAAGCCAGACCCTCCGCCCACTTTTATTTTTTTCTTGGGCGGTAATGGTAAAGTGTTTTGCCCGGAAAGGCGAAACATTGATTCAAAACTAGCCAAATTCTTGGTCATGGTAATGGAAACCACTGAAGGCAGGCATTTTTTAACAATTTTCACAACTGGAGAAGCTGTTTTTGTTGTCATATAGTTTTATTATAATTAAAATTTTGGTATAGTCAAAATAGGCCTTCGTAGTTCAACGGATAGAACTTCTCACTCCTAACGAGACGATACAGGTCCGATTCCTGTCGAAGGCACATGGGAAAATTCAAAAAAATTGTATTCCCTGGGGCAACCCTGTTGTTTTCTTTTTGGTTTTCAGCTGTTTTTGCCTTAGGTATTATTATTGGATACATTACCACTCATTTTGGCCATAAAAAAATAACAAAAGATGGAAAATTTAATTCTGTTTTCATTAATTTTGGCAAGTGGAAGTTTCATTTTCACCATTGGTTAATGGCAGCATTGGCTATAACGTCTTGCTGGGCTACCGGGGTTTTAGAGACGTTGCCAAAAATAATTGTAGGAATAGCTGGAGGAATGGTTTTTCACGGCTTGTATTTATATGATAATTGGCATAAAATCATAATGAAAAAAGAATAAGGGCCCATAGTTCAGTGGTAAAATATCTCTATGGCATAGAGAAGTCGCGAGTTCGACTCTCGCTGGGTCCACAGCTTGACAGCATTTTTTATTTTGCTATGATACTGTAATACAATATATTACAATTATATGCGCGAAATTATAAATTTATCTTTGCCAAAATCATTGGCTCAATCCGTAAAAAATATCGTTGAAGAAGGCCAATATGCCAGTAAAAGCGAATTTTTTAGAGAACTTTTAAGAATGTGGCTAGAAGGAAAGATGCTAAGCGGTTTGGTTGAAAGCCGCAAAGAGTTGGCCAACGGCAGGGGCAAAACATTGAAATCTCTAAAGGCATTAAGGTAGTTTTTCTTTATGAAAATTAGCTACTCAAGCAAATTTGCTCGAGAATATCGCA
>JAQURU010000001.1 GCA_028715435.1 Minisyncoccota bacterium | reverse complement strand
GTGTCTTTTTCAAAAGCTAAAAATTCAGCGGCTGTTAGAGCAATTCTTGGCAAAGTAATTCTTTCCACCACAGGATCGCTGGCTAAATTAATAAAAACAACTGCTTTTTCTAAGGCTCCGGTTTTTTTAAATTCGTCAAGAAAAAATTGGGCTTCTTCAAATGTAATGCCCATGGCTCCAAAAACCACAGAAAATTTTTCAACCTCTCCTTTTTCATTTTTGCCAGAGCTAAGCCCAGCTTTGGTTAAAACTTTAGCTTGCCTAGCAATTTGAGAAGCAACCATAGCATGAGGCAGGCCTGCTGCTGAAAAAATAGGCAACTTTTGCCCTCTAACTAAAGTGTTAAGCCCATCAATAGTGGAAATGCCAGTTTGAATAAAGTCATTAGGATATTCTCTGGAAAACGGGTTTATGGGTGAACCGTTTATATCTAAATATTTTTCTGCCATGATTTCTGGGCCGTTATCTTTGGGCCTGCCCGCACCATCAAAAATTCTGCCCACCATATCAAAAGAAACCCCCAACTTCATTGTTTTAGCTAAAAACTTAGCTTTGGAATCCCTTAAATTCAAGCCCCTGATATCTTCAAACACCTGAATAATTGCTGTATCCTCTGATGCTTCCAAAACCCGCCCTCTTTTTATTTGGCCGTTTTGCATTTCAATTTCCACCATTTCTTCATATTTGATATTCTCTACTCCTTCAACTACCACCAAAGGCCCTGCCGCCTCTTTAATTGTTTTATAGGTTTTTAACATATAGTTGATTAAATAATTTGCTCTATTTCCTGCGTAAGCAAAACAAACTGCTCTATGCCCTGTTCTTGGATAAATTTCATTTTAGAAATTTTATCTTTTAAAGACGGGCTTAAAATATCCTTAGCAGTTTTCCCTTGGCTAATAGCTTCCTCGCCTTTTTTGAAAATGTCAATAATTGCTTTTACCATTAAGTATTGCTTTTTTAAAGAAGTAAAAGAATCAACATCCAAAAAAGCATTTTGATGCAATAAATCTTCTCTAATAATGCGGCTAACTTCAAGCAAAAACTGATCTTTTTGAGATAAGGCCTCAATGCCAACTAAACGGACGATTTCTTGCAGTTCAGCTTCTTTCTGCAAAATAGCCATTGCTTTTTTCCGAAATTCAGTAAAGTTTGCTCCGCCTTGCTTATCAAAAAAATCTTTTAAATTATCTTCGTATAAAGAATAGCTGTTTAACCAATTGATAGCTGGAAAATGGCGCTTGTAAGCTAAAGAAGCGTCTAATGCCCAAAAAACTTTGGTTACCCTTAGGGTATTTTGAGTAACTGGTTCTGATAAATCTCCCCCTGGAGGGGAAACTGCCCCCACAACGGTTAAAAATCCCTCTCTTTTATCTTGTCCTAGGCATTGTACATATCCTGCCCTTTCATAAAAAGCCGCAGTTCGAGAACCAAGATAAGCTGGGTAGCCCTCGTCTCCTGGCATTTCTTCTAATCTGCCGGAAATTTCTCTTAAGGCTTCTGCCCACCTTGAGGTGGAATCAGCCAACAAGACCACTGAATATCCCATATCCCTGAAATATTCAGCTATGGTTATGCCTGTGTAAACCGAGGCCTCGCGGGCCGCCACAGGCATATTAGAAGTGTTGGCTACCAAAACAGTTCTTTCCATTAAAGGCCGGCCGGTTTTGGGGTCGCTTAATTCAGGAAACTCCATAAGCAAATCGGTCATTTCATTTCCCCTTTCCCCGCAACCAACAAAAATAATCACATCAGCATCCGACCATTTTGCTAATTGGTGCTGAACCACTGTTTTACCCGACCCAAAAGGCCCTGGCACACAGCCCGCTCCCCCTTTGGCAATTGGAAAAAACATATCAATAACCCTTTGCCCAGTTATTAACCCTAAAGAAGGGGTTAATTTTTTGTTAATCGGCCTGGGGTTTCTAATGGGCCATTTATGACTTAAGCAAATATTTATTTTTTTATTACTTTCCGTTTTTACTTCAGCGATTGTTTGAGAAATCGTGTAATTGCCCTTAGGAACAATTGAACTTATAATGCCTTTTTTAAAAAAAGGAGGGGCCATAATTTTGTGGCTTAACAATTCAGTTTCTTTCACTTCTCCTAAAATGTCGCCAGGCTCAATTTCATCACCCTCTTTTTTTTGGGGAACAAAAATCCATTCTTTTTCTTTGTCCAAAGCCATGCTTTCAATGCCCCTAGCAATAAAATTTCCTGATTTTTTGGCTAAATCTTTCAGTGGCCTTTGAATGCCATCGTAAATATTAGCAATCAAACCAGGCCCTAATTCAACTGTTAAAGGATCACCCGTTAAGTAAACCGGCTCTCCAGGGCCAATACCTGATGTTTCTTCATATACTTGGATATAAACATCATTGCCTTTTATTCTAATAACTTCTCCAATAATTTTTTCATTGCCAACCTTGACCACCTCATACATTTGAGCATCTTCAATTCCTTTAGCCACCACTAAAGGCCCTGCTACTTTTATAATTTTTCCTATTTTTTCTTTTTGTTCCTCCATATATTTAATAAATGTTTAAAATTTTTAGTTTATAAAATTTTCACTTCCCAAAGCCCGTTCTAAAATTTTCTTAAGGCCTTCACGCGCTTTTGAAGAATCTTTATTAATGCCTGGTATAACCAGGCAAGCTGGCAGGGTTTGCTGGAAAAGGCCTTGTATTTCTGCATTAAAACTTTGAGCAATTTCTTCACTAATTAATAAAATAGCCAGCTCACTTGCTTTTATATTTTCAATTGCCAAAAGCAATTCTTCTTTATTAGACACGCCAAAAGTTTCAACACCCAAAGCGCCAAAAGCCAAAACTGATTTGTTGTTGCCTAAAATTCCTATCTTCATAATGGTAAAAGAGAACCTTCAATTTCTGAAACAGACAAACCGTTTTCTTTAGCAAATAAGATCAACCTTATGTTGGCATAACTATTCATCTTTCTTTGAAAAAAAGCTAAAACTTTCTCAATGCCGCTTCCTTTCTCTTTTTCTTTTTGGAATATTTTTTTAGCAATATAGCTATCAAGCTTTTTCTCTAATGTAGCTTTTGTGTGGTGGCTTTGGCTTTCGTCAAGTAAAAAAGAAAGCTCCAAAACTTCTAAAAACTTCTTTAAATTGCTGCTGATATTTTCCTCTTTTCTGTTAGCCAAGCTTTCGATTTGGGAAACAGTTAAGTTTCCACCTGTTAAAAACGGTTCTATTTCTTTACCCAGGAAACTTCTTAAGTTCGCCACATCTATTTCCAAAGCAACCATCTCCAATAAAGCTTTTTCTTTTTTAGCTATTGTTGATTTTATATTGAAATAAGCTCTATCAACCGCTGCTTCAATTGCTTGAGAGTTAATTAAATAGCCGCTCGCCTTATTATTGTTTAGAGCCCGAAGCGCTTCATTAACAAGCTTCTGAACATGTGGATTCAAACATTTTTCTGTTAAAATATTTTCTGCTGGCTCTAGAGAAAATTCAAAAGGTTTAAATTTTTTTGCCTCATCCCCTAAAAACTTCTTTTTTAAGAAAGCCTTTAAATTAAAAGCATCAAATTTTAAAAGTAAAAAACTTTCTAAAAGTTCTTTATCGTCTAAAATATAACTTAATTTTCTTTTTAGAGCTTTTAAATCCTCCAGAAAAATATCCTCAAGATTTTTTTGCATGTTGCCAGCAATTATTTCTCCAAGGTCAGTGTCAAACAAAACAATAAAAGCGCTCGCTCTATCTGGAGCTTTTAACATTCTTTCCTGGTCATTGATGCTCAAAAGCCTTTTTTCCCAAACATTTATAACTCCTGTGGCAAATTCATACATGTTTTCACAAGAAAAGAATTTTAATTAATTCAGGGTTAACAGTTTGTTGCAACTGAAAGAGAACTTGCGAAATCCTTAAATCAACCTCAATATCATGGGACTTAAAAATGAAGCCCTCTTCTTGCAGGCCATCTTCTATCTTGATTTCGCTGTTCAAAAAGCTATGTAATACTTTAGCTGTTTTCTCCCCTGCTTCAATTCGGCCTTTTGAATTTTTTGGCACGTAAGAAATCAAATGCTTGATGAGTTTTTTAAATTCAGCATCATTAAGATTAGAAATGTTTTCCTGGGCTTTTTGGTATACTGCTTTTATAATACTGTTTTTTTCTTCCTGCATTTTGAAATTTAACCTAAGGGCCAACATTTTTTCAAAATCTTCAACTTCTTTAACAGTTCTTCTTTGCTCTAACTCTTCCTGCAGGTTTTCTTTGGCTTTGATAGCAAAACTGTATTCCTCTTCTAAAGCTAAAATAGCCCTCTCTTTTTCTTGAAGAATCTTAGCAACTTGCTCGTGGGCTTTCTTGTCTACGGCTTTTAAAATATTATCAACCATAATTAAATTTTAATGCCTTGAATCAATAAAATAGTAGCTAAAAGCCCTAAAACTGCATATGTTTCAACCATAGCAGCCATAATTACGCCCTTGCCTGCATCTTGGGGCTGTTTAACTAAAATATTCATGCCAGAAACCGAAACTTTGGATTGAAATATACCTGAAATTAAACCGTTCACAGCCACAGGCAAACAAGCAGCGAAAATCATCAAGCCAGTTTGCCAGGCAATATCAGGCGCATTTCCGCCTAAAAGCCCGAGTTTAATAATAACCCAAAAAGTACCAATAAACCCGTAAATGCCTTGGGTGGAAGGCAATGCTTGAAGCAACAAGACCTTTCCAAACTTTTCTGGTTCTTCAGAAACTACTCCCGAACCTGCTTGCCCAGCCCGGCCCACGCCGATAATTGAGCCGATGCCAGCTAAAGCAACGCATAATGCTGCTCCGGCTATTGCTAGAAATAAACCGATCATAATTTTTGATTCAAGATTCAAGATTCAAGATTCAAGATTTTAATTTGAAAGTTGAAAATTGAAAGTTGAACATTATTTTTTTATTCAATGCGACTATATTTTAAATTTGGCCTTATTGGATTAAATCTTTTACCTCCTCCTTCCAAAAATTTAGGGAAAAATTCCACAAATTGCAACCTGCCTGAATGGATAAAAGAACCTAAAGCATTAATCCCTAAGTTGAACAGATGCCCGCCAATCAAAACCAAAACCGTTAAAACCCAACCCACATAGGGTACCATACTTCCCAATAAAAAAGCAATCTGGTTCACAATCAAAGCAATTACGGCTGTTGAGAGGCCCAATGCCACTAATCGAGAGTAAGATAGAACATCTGACATTGTTCCAATAATTCCTTGTAAAATTTTTATGCCACCAACCAACGGTTTTAAAAAGATTTTCTGACCAAACGATTCCCCTATCATTAAAAATCCTATTGCCCCAACTAAAAAAATTGTAGCTGTAAGTTGAAGCTGGGGTAATTTTAATTTAGCGCCTATAAAAACGATCAAGGCAATATAAAAAATCAACCAAGATAAGCCGTTAATAAACATTTCTTTGTTTTTTCCTTTTTGCCCTGTAATCATTTTAACTACTTGTGCAAAAGCCACTTGCAGATATCCAATGCCAAAAGAAAGCCCCATAAACAGAACTGTATCCTCAATGGGATCTATGGCCTTTAATTTGTAAAGAAAGGGAATTTTTTGCAAAGTGGCAGCAGATGCGCCAAAATAACTGCCAAATAAAATTCCTAAAACAAAAGTGGAAACTCCTCCGTAAAAAAGAAGTTTTAAAAGCTTGGTATCTCCAAACATGTTTTTTAAAAAAAGCAAAGGCAGTACAGTAAAGGCCATAAGCAAAATTCCATAGCCAGCGTCTGTTAAACAAACTCCAAAGAATAATATAAAGAAAAAAGCTAAATAAGGAGTTGGGTCTACTTCCCCTGGTTTGGGCATTCCAAAAATTTCAGTAACGTATTGAAAGGGCCTGATTAGCTTATGGTTTTCTAAAACCACTTTTGGCTCCTCTCCTTTTTCTAAGGAAGATTCTATTAACTGAACATCTTGATTAATCAAAGAAAGGTCCTCTTTTAATTTTTTTGTTTCTCTGTCGTATCCCCAAAAAACAATATAATCTAAAACTCCTTTTAATAGTGTTTTGTTTTTTATCTCCCAATTTATTTTTTCAAGCTCTAAAATATCCCTATAAAGCTTAAACTTTTCAATATCTTGTGCCATTAAGCTAAGTTCTTGCTTCAATGCTTTTATTGTGTTAACAGTTTCTTCAACTTTAGCTTGAAGTAAAGCTCTTTCTTGATGCGGGGTTTGTTCAAAATTATAAACAACAACCTCGCCTTTTTGGGCTTTAATAGCTGAAATAACCTGCTCTTTGTTTTCTTTTAGCCCAACTATTAAATAAGTTTGCTTTGATTGAAACTCGCTTAAAAATTTTTGAAACAATTGATGCTCTGTTACTAAAAGTTCAAATTTCTCTTTTTGAGTGTTAGCCACTGCCACTACTAAGAAAAAAGTTAGGTCAGTATCCTGGGGCGCAAATAACAAACCATTAAACTTTTCAAGTTCCATAAAACCTTCTTGAGCATTCTTTTCTTCTTTTTTTAAGATATCTAATTTTTTCTCAATTTTTTCTATTCTTTTAGCTGTTTGGAAAATGCTTTTCTGTTCAGATTGGCTTAAAGAGGAAGCGCTAATTAATTTTTTAGAATTGCTAAGTTTAGAAGCAAAAGAAACCTTTTTAGCAAAAGAGGTTAAGTAGCTAATGGCAAAGTCCATAGTGGCTAATTTATAATCTGTTTCCTGTAAGTTTTTCAAAATATTCTCCTCTTGAATTTCCTTGCTGGTTTCAATAATCTCAAAACAACCAGCTTTTGCAATAACGGCTGATATTTTGCCTTGGTCTTCTTTGGGGAAAGCTAAAATATACTTTTTGGCTATTTTAAGCATAAAATCTTTTCTGTTAAATAATTAACAGCTGTATTAAACTTTGCTTTTTTAATTTCCGATAACTCATTAAGCGCCTTCCTGTTTTTTTCTTGAAATAATGTTTCTAAGGCTTGGAATTTTTCTTCTTTCACAAGCCTTAATTGTTCAGCTTTGTTGGATTTTAACGAAACACTGCCAAGCTTTTTTTCTAATTGAGCTTTTTTCTCCTGTAAAATTAAATCCGCTTCTTTTTTGGCAGCCTCTATTTTTTCTTTTATTTCCTGTTCTTTTTGCAAAACCAAAGATAGTTCACTCATAAATTTAAATTTAATAAAATAGAAAATTCCACGGCTAAGCCGCGGAATTAAAAAATAAAACCGCAAGCTAAGTAATAACTATATCAGTTTATTGTTTTACTGGCAACAGGTCAACCCTTAGGGACTTGACTTTTTTAGAAAACTTATTCTAAACACATTTAAAATAGGGATAAAGTCAGTAGTAAAGTTATACAAAGCAGCAGTCATTGGGTTTAAAACTCCAGCAAACACTAATGTTAAGCCAATTGCATTTAAAACGCCCCAAAGCCAAAAATTATGCTTAATAATTGCAACAGCTTGCTGGCTAAAATCAATAATCTGGGGAACTTTTTTCAGCTTGTCTTTCATTAAAGCAACATCAGAAGCTTCCACCGAGGCATCGCTTCCTCCCTTTCCCATGGCAATGCTAACGTCAGCTAAAGCCAGAGCAGCAGCATCATTAACTCCATCCCCCATCATTGCTAAAACACCCTTATTTTGCTTTTTAAACTGTTCAATAATTTTTACCTTGTCTTGGGGCTTCAGCCCTGATCTAAAATTATCAAACCCTAATTCTTTAGCCACTTTAATAGCTGATTTCTCATTATCACCTGTTAACATGTACCACTTTTTTACTCCTAATTGCCTTGTTTGTATTAAAAGTTCTTTAGCAAAAGGCCTTATTTCGTCTTCAAAGGCTAAAAAACCCACAATTTGTTTATTTTTACCATAAAGCACAGTGCTATAACCTTTTTGCTGGGCTTGTTGGAATAAATCTATTTGGCCTTTCATAGCTGAAAATCCATTTTTTTGTAAAAAATTCAAATTGCCCGCTGCTATACTATCGCCATTCTTTTTTACAATTATTCCCTCGCCTGGCTTTTCTAAAAAATCATCAGGCGACTCAATAGCAAAACGCCTGTCTTTTAGGTATTTTATAGCTGCTTTGCTAAATGCGTGATGGGAATTTGCTGCTGTGGCGCCAACAACTTGGAAAAAATTTGATTCGCTGATGTTTTCAAAGAATTGGGCTTTCATTATTTTGGGTCTGCCAAAAGTTAAAGTGCCGGTTTTATCGGTCATAAAATATTTAATTTTAGCTAAATTCTCTACCACGCCCCCGCCTTTAATTAAAACTCCCATTTTAGCCCCCTTAGCAATAGCTAACGTAAATCCTAAGGGAACAGCCACAGCAATATCATCAGCGCAAGTAACTAATAAAATTGACAGCACTAAATCAGTATTTTTTAAAAGTAAAAATAATAACAGGCCAGCTAATAAAGTGATCGCAATATACCAAGCAGTAAACTTGTCAGACATCCTTTCGCTTTGGCTTTTTTTGCCCGAAGCTTCGCTTACTAAAGAAATAATTTTCTCCACAGTGCTGTCTTTGCCGATTCTTTGAGCTTTAACCAGCAAAGAGCCGCTTTCGTTTAAAGTTGAACTTAAAACACTATCGCCAATTGTTTTCATAACTGGCTCGCTTTCACCTGTAATGGTTGCTTCGTTAATACTAGCTTGGCCTGAAACCACTTGCCCGTCAGCTGGTATCCTATCGCCAGATTCAATAACCATTAAGTCCCCCGCTAACAGCTGGTTTAAGGAAATCTCTAATGTTTGGTTGTTTCTCTGCACTTTAACTTTATTGGGCTGATATTTTAATAAATGCTCTAGAATATGCTGGGCTTTTTTGTCTGTCCATAAAGCAAATATCCTGGCAAAAGCCAACATTAAGCAAATAAAAGCAGCTGAATGCCATTCCTGGGATATAAAAGCAAAAATTAAAGCAATACTAGCCAACAAATCAATGGTTAACTTCTTTTTCAATAAAGCTAAAACAGCGCTTTTGATAACCGGTAAAAGGCCTAAAAAAGAAAAAAGGATAAAAATTTTCTGGCTAAAATCCCAGCCCAAAAAATGCAAAATTAAAGCTAAGCCAATAATAACAGCCAAAACAATATTAAAAACTAATCTAAACGAAAAAGAATTTATTTTTTTCCAAATTTTCTCCATAATTTAATATTTTAAATATTTGCGGTTTTTTAATTGGTTAGGCAAGTAGTCCTGTTGCTCTTGATAATCAAAATCTGGGCTGTATTTGTAATCAGCCCCATAACCCAAATTTTTCATTAACTTGGTTGGCGCATTGCGGATATGCAAAGGCACGGGCAAATTGCCAAAATCCTCTACATCTTTTTGGGCCTTGCCATAAGCCACATAAAGCTCGTTTGATTTTTTGCACTTGGCCATATAGACAACTGCTTGAGCTAAAATCACATTACATTCAGGCAAGCCAATAAAATGGCAGGCATTGTAAGCTGCCACGGCCTGTTCCAAAGCCCGGGAATTTGCCAAGCCAATGTCTTCACAAGCAAAGCGCACAATTCTACGGGCCACATACAAAGGGTCCTCTCCTGCCTCTAACATTCTAGCTAGCCAATATAAGGCCGCATCTGCATCTCCTCCCCGCATTGATTTGTGCAAAGCAGATATAATATTATAATGCTCATCCCCGCCTTTATCATAGAATAAATAGGATTTTTGAAATGCTTCTTTAATAATGTCAAAAGTAATATTGTTTGATAAACTAGCAGCGTATTCTAAAACATTTAAAGCGGTTCTGGGGTCGCCGTTGGACATTTGGCTGATTTTTTCTAAAACGCCTTTCTCCAGCTTCAAATTAAATTTTCCCAATCCATTTTCTTTATCCTTAATAGCTCTTTGAACAATAGCGGTAATTTGGCTTTGAGTTAATTGTTTTAAAACAAAAACGCGACACCTTGATAACAAAGCGCCTCGCACTTCAAAGCTTGGGTTTTCGGTTGTAGCGCCAATTAAAGTTATCAGCCCTTTTTCTACATGGGGCAAAAGCCCGTCTTGCTGGGTTTTGTTCCAACGGTGGATTTCATCAATAAATAAAATAGTTCTTTTGTTTTGCCATTCATTTTCTTTGGCTCTTTTAATAATTTCCCTTAAATCCTTGAGACCAGATGAAACAGCGCTCATTTGAATAAAATCTGCCTTAGTAGCATTTGCAATAATCCTAGCCAATGTTGTTTTGCCGCTGCCTGGGGGCCCCCAAAAAATTATTGAAGGCACTTTATCTTGGCTAATTGCCAATCTTAACATTTTGCCTTGGCCCACAATTTCATCTTGACCCAAAAACTCCTCTAAATTTTTTGGCCGCATCCTATCAGCTAATGGAGATTTTTTATTTTGCTCGTCCATAAAGTTCTTATTTGTATTTTACACCCAAAAACTCCAGCAACAAGTGCTGGAGTTCTGGATAATGAGAAAATCACTAATCTCCATAAAGAACACCTAAGCCCAAAGTGTCTCCCAGGCCCAAAGTGTCTTTTTTCAACTCGCTGGGCATGCCATAGCCATACATTGTTAAATCACGGCTAGCAGAGCTATAAAGATCATCAAGACCAGCCCAATGGCCGTTTTCATGCGTCATGATATTTTGAATGTCATAGGCATTGGGTGCTCCTGCGCAGTCATCACCTAAATATTCAGTCCAAGCCCATTTCAATTTTTTGTTTAAAATTGTATCTGACTCAACCCATTGCCCAGTATTCGGATAATACCAGGTATAGGTAACAGCAATAGCGTTATTGGGCACACTGCCCCAAGCCACTAAATTAACGCCATCGTATTGATAGCGTGCAACACTGCTGGCCGCGCCTTCTTGAAAGTTTACATCGCTTGTTTCCCAGGTTTGAAAGGCATTTGTTATTGCTGACTTCACGTTTTCATTCGACATATTTAATGGTTTGGAACTATAGTTAACACTAAAAGAAATTGTGCTACTTGGCAATTTCCAGCCAACTAAGCCATAATTTTCTATTTGGTCATTAACAGTATCCAAACAAGCTGATTTTTGTGGCTTCCCTCCATCTGGACGAGGATAATGCACAAAAACTTTTACTCTTACATCTTTTTCATCCTTATTGCTTTTTGCTAAAACACTGCTTCCAGCCAAACCGGCAATAAGCAAAATAATCGCTAAAAAGCAAATAAAAATTTTCAAAAAATTATTTTTTTTCATATAAATGAATTATTTTATGACCTTTATTTTACTTTACAATAAAAGAGATCACAGAAGCAAGAGCAATAAGCAAAATTAAGGCCGACATTAGTTTATAGATATCCATAAAAATGACTCAAAATGCAAAAGTCAAAATGCAAAATTGAGATTAGGGGTTTGTTTAAATTCATTTTAGCACTGTAAAAAAGCAAATGCCAGGTTCGCTTTCTTGCAACCTGGCATTTTTTGTGCAAAACATTTTAACTCCCCGCTTCTAATATTTCCCGAAACGCAAGGACATCTTTGTCCAATTTTGTTTGGGGAAGATATTCTTGGTTTTGCCCTTTGATTTCAAATGCTCTTTTTAAATCCGGGCATCCAAGGATATGTTGAAAAACTCCTTGCTTTTCCTGCAATACAAGGTGAAAAATCGCCTCTCCGTGAGGCCCCTTCCCCACTTGTTCCCTTTTAATGATTTTTTCGTTTTTGCCCATTTTCTCATCTCCTGTTTTTACAACAATTAAATTATTTAATTGAAAATTAAACAATTTGCTTGCTACAAACTAATATCCTAATTTTTAATTTGCGATTTCTAATAACAGCTCATTGATAAATTCCATTGAGCCATCGTGGGTTATTATAACATCAAAATTTTGTTTGTAAAGCTCTAAATTTTCCTCAACATTTTCGTTCAAAAACCCGATTTTTATTAAATTATCATATTCAAATCCTTCAACCATTGCCACGTCCTCTGCATTATCCCCAAGCAAAATAACATTTTTGCGGTTTTTTACTTTAGTAAAAATTTCAGGAAAATCAGCCACTAAAGTTTCGTCTTTATTTAAGCTGTGGATTATGGGCAGTTTTGGCTTTATGGCAACCCCCTGTTCGCTCCACTCAAAAGAATTAGAAATTATAAAAATATTGTCAAATAAAAAATTGTTTTGTTCAAAAGTTAGCTTAATTGCCTCCCCCACCCCAGAAGCTGACATAACCACTAATGGAATATTTTTGTGCTTTAAAATATTAAAAAAATCTCCGGCTTGCTCTCTGAATGCAATCATTTTTGCGTTAATAATTTTTTGCAAATGGCTTTTATTAAAGCCAAACTCAATCATTAAACTAAACGCTTTTGTCCACCACTCATCCATTAATTTTTTCTTTTCTTCTTTAGCACTTAAAGGGTCTGCTTCCATGGGCTGGTAATAATTAAAAAGCTCTTGGGTGTTTATATTATATTCTTGGGGCAAAATATCGGTTTCGCGCAAAACCCCCATTAACGACCAAACTTTTTTACCATTAACAAACATTTTGGTTAAAGTGCGGTCAAAATCAGCTAAAACATGCAGACTATTTGCCCCACTTTTCTTCATCGCTGCTTTTATTTGCTCAAACTTCTCTTGGTTTGTAATAATCACATTTTCCATATTAATATACTTTGCTTCTTTTTTTGGATGAAGCGAGTTGAAGTGCTGCGGGGCTAAGAGTCGAACTTAGATAAACGGATTCAAAGTCCGTGGTCCTACCATTAGACGACCCCGCAATAATTACTTTAAGCTTACTGTGTGCGTTTTTAAAAATTTTTCAATAGCCATAACTGTTTCATCTTTTAACTGCCTTGGGCTTTGCGCTACCCAAATAGCGAAATTATAAAACTCTTTTGTGTCAACCTCCAGCCATTTTTTGTTTTTATAAAAAAAGGCCAGCAATGCGGTAATGGCTATTCTTTTGTTGCCGTTTTGAAAAGGATGGTTTTTTATCAATAAATAAAAAAGGATAGCCGCTTTTCCTAATAAACCCTTATAAAGAGGTTTTTTGGAAAATGTCTGAAATGGCGTTAATAAGCAGCTTTCCAAAACATTAGGGAAACGGGTTGAAAATTCAGGAATATGTTCGTCAAAGCTAAGCAATTCTCTAGCTAATTCAAAAGCGATTGCTTCCACTTCTATAATTGATAAAATTTCTATCATATTATTTATGTTTTGCCAAGCAATCTTAAGGTTTCGCCAAAATCTTGAACTGTTTTTTGAACTGCTTTTTTAATTTCTGTTTTTTCTTTTTCAGTGAGTGTGTTTTTAAAAATATTATTTAAATCACTCCGCTCAATAAAAAAATTTCTGCCCCTTTTGGTGGCTTTTATTTTTCCGCTTCTTATTTGCTTATAAACTGCGATTCGGCTTATGCCAAGCATTTTGGCTAATTCATTTGTGGAAACAAACATTTTGTCCATACATATTTCTATGTTAACCTACCTATATCAAGTTAACATAGAATTACTTGTTATTCAAGTTGCTCCCAAAACAGCAGTCAACCACGGCTAATTCCAAGGGAAGCTGGATAATTGAAGCATATTTCATTTTATTTTCCGCTGTCATAAACAAATCAATGATATTTTTTAATTCCTGCTCTGTGTATTTTTGGGCTAAGTTCAGCAGTTTAGCTTTTTCTTCAGCAGTGAACACCAAAACCAATGCGCTTTCTTGGTTTGGGTCAATTTTCAAAAACAAGGCCTCTCTCAAGTGCTCAATTAAATCCCCAACAAACTCTTTTAGGTCAACTCCGGAAAACCTTAATTCAGTTAAAAGCTCAAAAGCGCTTTTAGCATTTTTATTTTGCAAAAAATCCAAAAAATTAAAGATAGCTGTTTTATCAGCCACACCCAAAATCGCTTGGACAATTTCTGTTTTTAACACTCCCTCGCCCGCATCGCTACGCGAGCCTGCTTGTGAAGCGTTGCGAGCGGGCTCGCAACCGCTAAAACTTATTGCTTGGTCAAGCAGGGTTTCTGCATCCCTAACACTGCCGCTGGCTTTTTGAGCAATCATTTCCAAAGCTGCTTTTTCAAATTTAATCTTTTCTTGTTTTAAAATATGCTCTAAACGGCCAACCAACTCGGGTAATTTCAGCTTTCTAAAGCTAAATTGCTGGCAGCGAGATTGAATGGTTGGAATCATTTTATGAAGCTCTGTTGTGGCTAAAATAAAAACAGCATGAGCTGGGGGCTCTTCTAATGTTTTCAATAAAGCATTGGCTGCTTCTTTGGTTAATTGATGGGCTTCATCAATAATAAAAACCTTGTATTTTGACTTCACTGGCCTGAACCTTATCCCCTCTTTCAGTTCCCTCATTTCATCAATGCCCCGATTTGAGGCAGCATCAATTTCAATCAAGTCAATGGCATTGCCTTGGTTTATTTCCAAACAAGATTCGCATTTATTGCAAGGCTCAAATTCGCCATCTTTTCTGTTTTGGCAATTTATGGATTTAGCGAACAGCCGAGCCACTGATGTTTTGCCACAGCCATGCGACCCAGAAAACAAATATCCGTGGCCAATCATATTTTTGGCAATGGCATTGGTTAAGGTTTGGATAATTGGCCCCTGGCCCACAACTTCAGCAAAGGTCTTTGGCCTGTATTTTCGATATAATACTAAATTCATATTATAATATCTTAACTTTTCATTGATTTTTTAGCAAGATAAAAAAATTGCGGGGTTTCAATAGAAACTCCGCTAAAATTTATTGTTTCTTAATATACCACCACCAAGAGTGCCAGGACTCCTGTTTTTCTTTCCTCCCCTTCCTTCTTTTGGGTATTTTTTTAAAAACAACAATTACTGCCCAAAAGATAACAGGAGCTCCAAAAAACAGCAGCACAGGCACCCACAAAAGCCACCTTTTAATTTTAAGAATCACCACTTCTTATTTTCTCCTCCTGGTAATTTTCTAAATCCCAAAGTTTTTTCCTCATCTCTTCTTTTGGCAAATCTTTAAGATTGTCTGGAATAGTTTTGGTCTCCAAAGAAACATTTGATAAACTAAAAATACGATTTTCAAAATCAGCCGATAAGAAAGTTGCTATCGTTCCGTCATTATTACGAACTACAACGTATTGCATAGCCAGCTCCTTTCGAATCAAAATTTTTAAGTTATTTAACTCTGATTTTAGATTTACATCCTTTTCTTGCGAAAATCAAGTTTTGCTGCAAACAAAAAGAGCTTTGGAATGTGCAGTTCCATTGCCCTTTTGCCTGCCTTAAAATATTTATTGAAGTATTATAAGGCAGGCCAATACGAATTCCCGGGCTGGCCCGTACGTAAGTACGGACCAAAGGGTTATTGCCGTTAAAACGGCAATAACCAACCCGATCTTTCCTTTATGCTCAAAATACATTATTTTCACCTCCTTTTGAGCAAAAATTTAATAAATTATAAAATTTCTTTATCTATATTATAGCATGTATCCAGGAAAAGTCAAGCTTTAAGGACTGGATGCTTATGCTCTCGCACTCCTTCTTTTTTACCAGCATCAAAAAACTTTAACAATAACCCTACAATAGAACTATCCCCTAAACAATCTATCAGTGCTTCTTCTTCTGTCAAGGCAATAACAGCTATAATTTTTTCATCACGCGAGCCATCTTGCCAAATTTCAAGGTTATTTCCATTTATTATAATTTTTCTTGTCTCATGCATGCCTTGCTCCTTTGTAAATTGTTAAAAAACATTCAAGAAGCTGCTTTACATAACTTTATCAGTTTAAAAATAGTTTGGCAATCTGTGAAAAAAGGTTTATAATAATTGAACTTCTATGCCAATTAAAATTTATAATACCTTATCAAGCAAAATTGAGCCCTTATCCCCTATTAAAAAAGACAAGATAAATCTTTTTGTTTGCGGGCCAACTGTTTATGATTATTCGCACGTAGGCCATGCCAGAACTTACGTGGCCTTTGATATGTTTGTGAATTACTTAAAATATTTCAAGTTTGATGTTTTTTATTTGCAAAATATCACTGATATTGACGATAAAATAATTCAAAGAGCTAAAGAAAAAAATATCAGCCCAAAGGAATTGGCCAAACAATTTGAAAAAGAGTATATGACTGACATGCAGGTTTTGCAAATTAAAAGCATTAATAAATACGCCCGAGCCACTGAGCATATTAAAGAAATTATCAGCCAAGTGGAACGGCTTTTAGCCAAGGGATTTGCTTATCAAGCAACTGATGGCATTTATTACGACGTGTCAAAATTTAAAGAATACGGCAAGCTTTCAGGCCGAACTGCGGAAGCTGCAGAAGATGGAACCTCTAGAATCGACGAGGGCATAGAAAAGAAAAACAAAGCAGACTTTTGCTTGTGGAAAATATCTAAAGAGGGTGAGCCAACATGGCCTAGCCCATGGGGAAAAGGGAGGCCAGGCTGGCATATTGAAGACACTGCCATCACTGAAAAATACTTTGGGGCGCAATACGATATTCACGGAGGCGCTAGGGACTTGATATTCCCCCACCATGAAGCTGAAATCGCTCAAATGGAAGCAATTTCTGGTAAATCTCCTTTGGTTAAGTATTGGATGCACACTGGCTTTTTAACTGTTGATGGCCAAAAAATGAGCAAATCGCTTGGTAATTTTACAACCATAAGAGATTTTAGAAAAGAAAATTCGCCCCAAGTTTTGCGGATGTTTATCTTTTCCAGCCATTACCGCTCCCCTATTGATTTAAAGGATACGGCTGTTAATGAAGCCAAAACCAATGTTGAAAAGCTGCAAAACCTTGCTGCAGAACTGCAAAATATAAATAAAAATGGTAAAGGGCTGGTCTTTACCGCTTTTAATGAATTACAAGATAGGTTTTGGCAGGCCTTGGAAGACGATTTTAACACGCCCAAAGCCAAGGCAGTGCTGTTTGAAATAGTTAGCTTAGCTAACGAGCAAATTGCTAAAAACGAACTGGCCATCAATCAAGCCAAAAAAATCTTAAATTTTTTGAAAGAAATAAACAAAATATTTTTATTTTTAGATTTTAAAAAAGCTAAAGAAAAACAGGAAATTCCTAAAGAAATTTTAGAATTAGCAGAACAAAGAGAAAAGTACCGCCAAGCCAAAGATTGGCAAAAAGCTGACGAAATTCGACAAAAAATAGAAAATTTGGGCTATTTAGTGGAAGACACTTCCACTGGCCCAAAAATTATTAAAAAATAAAATAAAGCCCATTCCTCCTCCTCGGGAATGGGCTATTTTTTTCTTTTATAACCTTCTCTTTGCCACCAAGAATTATAATCATCATAATTCTTGGCCGAAGGATATCTTCCAAAAAAGATAGACGTAAAATCAGATGACTTTACACCTGCTTTTTTGCATCTTTCTATCATTTTTTCGGTTTGCTTTCTGCCAGCTTCGTCAAAATCTAGCGCCCAAATAACTTCTTTACCAGAAGCCAAAAGATTCTCAAGCAAAACCGCATTATTAAGACCGATCATAGCCATTGAATCAGACCAGCCAAGTTGTTTTAACGTCAAATCATCTATTACCGCTTCAGTTACAATAATCTCTTGGACTGAAGAATCGGAAAGTATCTGGCTGTTAAATCCTCCATGGGGAATTTTCGTATATTCAACACTCAACTTTCTATTCGCAAGGCGTTTTGATCTGCCTAAGATATCTCGAGTATAAAGATTAGTTATTTTTCCACCAAGCATTAACGGAAACGTAACCCTTCCTGCTAAAACATCGTAAGGCCAAGATACAACAGTTTCGCCTTTTAACCCTTTTTTCTCTATTTTCAATTCGTTCTCTCTGGCAATCTTCAAAAGCTGACGAACAAAAATGCTTGTGGGAGAAGCATTTGAAGAAAACCCGACTAGCCCGAAATGAACTAATTCTTTAAAGGTTAAACCTGCTGACAATAAATTAAAAACTATATTTGTATCAGCATAGCCAGCACCGTATTGAAAGGCTAATTCTGGATTTATATTCCTTTTAGCCTCTAGATATTTTTCTGCCGGGCTTCTGCGAAAACCTTTCTGCAAATTTTGTTGAACTAACGAAAGAACTTCATGGTGTCTTTCTGGGATAACTAAAGATTGGGTTTTTTTCAAATTGCTTCGCTGAACTCCCAGCTGCCAGATCGAACTTCCATTGACGTTTATGTTATTATCATCAACTTCATAAAATCCTCCACGGCCACAAGAGAAACAATAAAATCTTCCATTGGGCCACAAATGAGTTGAAGGATTGACGTCAAGATGGTCTGGAAATGGGCAAGAAATAAACCCGTTCTCAGGTATTTCTTCTTTTCTCAAACGAAGCAAGAAAATTGGGTCGCCTTTCTTTGTCTCCCCTACTATTTCAAGCTTTTTTTCTACATCAACAAAATGCCGATAACGGTCCAGTATTTCAAAGAAAAGTTGTTTTGCCTCAAGATTTTTTTCTTTCTGTTTTGGCGGAGTTGTCTTTACTATTTTTTTTGCAGTCCTCACTCTGCCAAGACAATTTGCTACAGCAGAGTCAACAATTCTTAATTTGGCAGATATTTCTGCTTGTCTCCACTTAAATACCAATCTTTTGACAAAAAGGTCTCTTTGTTCGTCAGAAGGCAAGAGAACCTCAAACTCTCTTTGGCCTTCAGGAAAATAATATAACAAATTCCCTTCGTAAACTTTGCTACAGATGTCCCAAATATCCTCATCTTTTGCTAAAACATAACCTTTATGTCCGCACAAAGAAAGGTACCAAGAAAACGTAGTCAAGAAAATATACTGCTCAAGTTGTTGTCTATGACGAAGCAATGGCTCTGACGCCTTATATTCTTCCATGGCTTTACCAGTTCCGAAATCACCTACGCTAATTTTCAGGTCAATTGGCTTTATGCTAAAATTATCGCCAAAAAGATCAAAAGCTGATTTTAATAACTGACCGGCTGTTAAACCTTTTAAAGTGGAGAGTTTTTGACGATGCTCTTCGCTAATAAGAACTTCGAAGCCGTCAGCCCTTCCTCCGTGCATACCGAAATCGTAAGAAGAAAGAATATCAACTTCTTTAAAGATAATCTTCGGTGATTCTCCGATTTCCTTGCTTCTAATGGCGTCAGCTACTGCCCGACCCCAAATCAGAGCGGTAAGAAACATTAAATACTCTTCATACATTTCTCCGGTTTGAGGCGTAAAAAGACTTTCAATAAAATTATTCCCAACCAAAGGAATAAGAGAGGCCTTTAGCCATCGTAGTAATGATTGAGATTTTCTGTAGTAGCCAGACCACACGGGCAATGAAGCTAATTGGCCCATCTCGCCAACCAAATCTTCTATTTCCCTTGCTTGTTCTGAAGGTTTCAATCCGGAAAAGTAAAAGTGGCTTTGCCCTTTATTCCAAAAAATCGGTTCCACGCTGCAAAGATTAAGGCAATTAGTGGAAAAAAGGTCAAGCCTCTTTGCCGGAAATGACAAATCTAACTGCTCTGATGCTAATCCAGGGAAACTACCTTCTAAAAGGTTTAAGATTAACGCGTGACTCAACGATCCCAATCTTAATTCAAGCGGCTGTTGGACAGTTCCTTTGCCATATAAAACACCTGGTACTTTACGTTTCGCTCTTCCGCTTCTCGCTACATCTTGTCGATAAGAAATATCAAAATCAATTAACTTCTTGGAAACAAAATTATCCAAAAAATCGAGTGCTTCCTCATCAGAGTTAAGCAAGCCGCTTCCTAAAAGATTGTCTAAACAATCGTTTAAAATAGTATCGCCAGCAATAAAAGACCACAACTGCAGTTCGTCGCTAACTTTTACGTCGTCTAGAAGTTTTTGAGTATTTCTAAACAAATTCAATTGCTCAGCCATTATTATTCATCTCCCTTCAATCTATCTGTACAACCAGTAAAATCAAACAATAAAATGATAAAGCTATGAATATGAATTTACGCAATCCATATTATTTTTCAAAGAAACAAATTTAAAGTATTCTCCCATAGATACAACAATAAAGTCAAGAAGCCTATTCCTTCTCCATGGGAATAGGCTGTTTTTTTATTTACCCTGTTGTTGCCAGATTAAAAAAGCAACAGCAAAAAATAAACACTCCAAGCAAACTCCAGGGCAATCGTGCTTGCAATGAAAAAGCGCTTGAAGAAGCTCCCACACATCAAGAACTTCTTTCTTTTCCTGCATTTTTCCCTCCACTTTTAAGGTTTTAAGGTCCAAAAAAATACGCTGCCTTATTGCAGCGTATTGTTAGAAAAACGCAAAAGCTGGTAAGTTTTTGCCAGTTTTTGTGTTTTTCCAAACATATTATTACTTATTATTCAAATTATCTCTTCTGCCATTGCTATGATATTCCTTTCAATTGACACTGTCAAGAGATATGATATTCCTTTCAATTGACACTGTCAAGAGAAAGGGATAAAATGGCGGTAAGTTATGGACAAACTTCCTCCTCAAAACATTGAAGCGGAAAAATCGCTTTTGGGCTGTTTAATGATTGACACAGACGCTATTTACAAAGTAGCAGATTTTTTGCAGACCAAGGATTTTTACAAACCCAACCATCAAATAATTTTTGAGGCAATTTTAGATTTGTTTGACAAAAGAGAACCTGTGGATTTGTTAAGTTTGTCCTCAAAGCTTGGCGAAAAAAACAAATTAGAAGAAATCGGCGGGGTTAGTTATTTAACTGACCTTATTAACACAGTGCCAACTGCCAGCCATATTTTGCATTATGCCAAAACTGTTCAGGAAAAACGAATTTTACGCGATTTAATCACAGCTGGTTCTGATATTACGAGTTTGGCTTACCAAGAAACTGAATCTATTGATGTTTTGCTGGACAAGGCAGAAAAAAGAATATTTTCCATTGCCCAAAAATCACTTTCCCAATCATTTACTCATGTAAAAGATGCTTTAGAAGAAACCTGGAAAAGAATTGAAGAATTGTCAAAGCAAAAAGGCGGCTTGCGGGGCATACCAACTGGCTTTCGCGATTTGGATAATTTATTAGCTGGCCTGCAAAAATCTGACTTGATTATTTTAGCTGCCAGGCCAAGCTTAGGAAAATCAGCTTTGGCAACTGATATTGCCAAAAACGTATCCTGTAATTACAAGCTGCCTGTTGGCATTTTTAGCTTGGAAATGAGCAAAGACCAGATTATTGACCGCTTAATTGCATCCCAAGCAGATGTTGATTTGTGGCGCTTGCGAACCGGCAAATTATCTGACCAAGGCCCAAACAATGATTTTGAAAGAATTCAAAAAGCTATGGCTGAATTATCCCAAGCCCCTCTTTACATTGATGATGTTTCTTCCAGCAATGTTATCCAAATGCGGGCAATGGCCAGGCGATTGGCAATGGATAAAGGCCTTGGGCTTTTAATAATTGATTACTTGCAGCTAATGGAAGGAAGGGGCAACACTGAAAATGTTGTTCAGCAAGTAAGTGAAAACTCCAGGGCATTAAAGGGCATTGCCAAAGAATTAAATATTCCTGTTTTAGTGCTAAGCCAGTTATCCAGAGCAGTGGAACACCGCATGCCTCCAATTCCGCGGCTTTCTGACTTGCGCGAAAGCGGCAGCATAGAACAGGATGCGGATGTCGTGGCGTTTATTTACAGGGAGGACAAATACAAACCCAATACCGAACGTAAAAATATAGCTGAAATTATTATTGCTAAGCACAGAAACGGCCCGGTTGGTAAAGTTGATTTATACTTTGATGAAACTCGGGTAACTTTCCGCAATATGGAAAAAGGCGCTTACCAAGAAGCTGAACCAGAAGAAGAAAGTATTTTATAATATGCTCGCTCCATCAATTGAACAACTGATAAAAATTTTTGCTAAATTCCCCACTATTGGGCCAAAAACCGCCGCAAGGTTTGTCTTTTACCTGCTGGACTCCCCTGCTTCAACAACTGATGAATTAATAAAATCAGTGCAGGATTTAAAAAGCAAAATAAAAATCTGTCCGCTTTGCCAAAAGTTTTTCGAGAACCAAACAGCCGAAATTTGCGAAATTTGCTCTAATCCAGCAAGAGATAAATCTCTTATTTGTTTAGTGGAAAAAGAAATTGACTTGGAAGCCATTGAAAAAACCGCTACTTTCAAAGGCCTTTATTTTATTTTAGGGGGAACTTTATCAATTTTGAAAAAAGAATCCCAAGAGCAAAAACTTGCTCTGCGGCTTAGTATTTTAATTGAACGAATTAAAAAAAATGGCGTTAAGGAAATTATTTTGGCTTTAAATTCAACCGTAGAGGGCCAAAACACAATTTTATGGTTGAAAAGAAAGTTAGAGGGGTGTAATATCAAAATTAGCCAGCTCGCCCAGGGAATTCCCTTGGGCGGTGAAATAGAATACGCTGACGAAGAAACCATAACTTCGGCTTTTGAAGGCCGAAAATGATCTTTAAAAGGAGCATAAAATGCCGAAAGAAAGAGAGGAAGCACTTACAAAGGACAAAAAAAGAATTCGAAAAATAACGATAATTACTACTATAGCGACCACTTTAGTTACTTTTTTGATAGCATTCTTGATGATAAAAATAGACATCAAGAACCCTATTTTAAATTGGTTGCCCGGGGCTCTTTTTCCGCTGACAATTATTCCAATATTTTGGATATTCTGCCTCGCGAATTTGCGAAAAAAGGATGGCTTTGAAAATTTGTCAAATTGGGATTTGGTTGTTTTTTTCCCGAATTACAAAAATTGGCTCGTAAAAAACAGTGGTTCTTAATTAAGGTAAACAAAAACGAGCCTCAGGGGAGGCCGTTTTATTTTTCTCTATTAACTGTTTTATATTTTAGTTATTTCCACCTCAGTGAATTTCTGGCGGTGGCCTTTTTTTACGCTTACCCGTTTTTTGGCTTTATAGCGCAAAGCAATAACTTTTTTAGCTTTCCCCTGTTGAATAACCTTACCAACTACCTTAGCGCCCTCAACCAATGGCTCCCCTATTTCCAATTTCTTGCCATTATCCAAAAGCAAAACCTGGTCAAAAATGACTTCTTTGCCAACTTCGGCTTCCAACTTTTCTATCTTTAATTTTTTCCCTGGCTCAACGGTATATTGTTTGCCGCCAGTTTTAATTACAGCTAACATATAGTCAAAGTTTAATCTAAAACGCTGGGTTTGTCAATCGCCAAAGGCTCTATTTGGCGTTCTCCTTCGGTGATTTTTACCACATCTTTGTCAATTTTGCCAAGCTCTTTATAAGCAGTGTTATAACAATTAATGGTTGCCCCTAAATTTCCGCCTAATTTTTGCATATAACTGTCAAATGCTCCCAAATGCTTGCCCAATATCTCAACATTCTTTTTGATTTCCTTAGCTGAATCCTCTATTGTAAAAGCCCGCAAGCCCTGTAAAATAGTTTGCAAATAAGCGTAAAAGGAATTGGGGGATACAATATGAACATTTTTCTCCCAAACAGCGTATTCCAGCAAATCCCTGGTATTAGCTTTAATGGCCCCGATTTCATTAACCATTAAATCATAATAAATGCCTTCAGCTGGTATAAACATTAAAGCAAAATCAAAAGTGCCCTCTTCTGGCCTGATATATTTTGCTGTTTCATCAATGCGATTTTTTAAATCCTGCTTAAAGGCCTTTTCTAATTGCTCTTTTCTGGCTTGGTCTTTTTCTGTAACAATTTTATTGTAATTTTCCAAAGAAAATTTGGAGTCAATAGGAATTATTTTTTCCCCAATAAACAAAACTGCGTCCACAATTTGCCCGTCTTTAAACTCATACTGCATTTTGTAATTTTTGGGCGTGAACCCGCTTTTTAAAAGCGTTTCTAAAGAATACTCTCCTAAAATACCTCTTTGTTTGGGATTTTTCAAAATATTTTCCAATGATTGAAGCTGTTCAGCAAACCCCACCACTTGCTTGTTGGTTTCATCAAGTTTGGTTAGTTTTTCAGTAACTTCCCGCACAATTTTAGCGCTTTCTTTTAGCTGGCTTTCCATTGACAATGAGTTTTTTTCTCTGGTTTCTTTTATTTCTTCTTTTATTTCTTTCAAATCGTTTTTTAAAACATTTAAAACAAAATCCTGATTTTGCCCATCGGTTTTTCGGCCCACGCTGGCAATTTGCTTTTTTAAATAAAAAATCAAGCCTAAAAATCCGCCGAAAAGCGCAATCAATAAAATTATAATAATTGTTTCTAACATAACGGCGGTCTTACCGGGATTCGAACCCGGGTTGCATGATTGAGAATCATGAGTCCTAGGCCTCTAGACGATAAGACCAAATCAAACCTATTGTAGCAAAAATGGGTTTTTAAACAAGTAAAAACAGCGGTTGATGTGCTCACAGGCCATCAATTAACCGCTGTTTATTATAATCGTTCTATAAAGGCATGCTTGACAAAACTCTCAACATACCTCGTTGGGTTGATGCAAGATGATATTTCCACTTTTTTTTACCATCAACATCGTTTTTAACTTCAGCTGATTTCAGCTTTTTTTGAACCGCTGAACTCTGTCGGCACAATTGTTCGTAAACTAAGACTTGTTCGGTTCCGCCAATATCGTCCAAAGAAATCATCTTAATCCTCCTTTTCTTTTATATTATTCCTTTTTCCTTGAGTTTTGCACGAAGATCTTTGGTCTTGTGATTCTCTACTAAAATACTTGTAAAGCAACCGCCGAAGTTAATTTTAATGTTATGACAGTGGCATTCGCCTGCTGCTTTTTTTATTTTTCCTTCTATTTGCTCTTTTTCTTCTTTTGGAAATGCTTTTGAAATCTTGATTTCTTCCATAAAAAACCTCCTGTTATTAAAAGGTGAATATAAATTGTTAAATAGCAAAAACAGAACAAAAACAGCCCGTCTTTTTAGAAGAGGGGCTGGTCTGAAGTTTTAAGAATTAGTTTTCAAAGCTCAAACCAATCTCCCTTCCAGAGTTAATAGTGTATTTAGTAAATTGGGATTTAATTTGAGCGAATTTCATATTTATTATTTTATGATACCGCAATAAAAATTACTGTCAAGGGTAAAAGCATAAACGTGCTTTTACCCTTGAATTTTAACTTAACTATTTATTGTTAAGTTTTGCATCTTTTACCTCTGCCCTCCAAAGATCTTTACGGGTTTCGTAGCTTTTTTGATAGACATCAAGTGGCGCTCCAAACTCGTCAACGCCCGGCTTACTTAAGCTTGGCAACGGACTCCGGCTTTTTCTAATCTTTTCTTCTTTTTCACGTAAAAGTCTTTCCGTATACAATTCTTTCCTCATCCTAAAACCCCCCTATATGACTATTCTTTCGGATAGTAGGTCAAGTAATTCAAACACAGCATACAAACGTTCGTTATTTGAAACCAAAAATATAAAACAATTGTCCGTGGCAATTGTTGTATATTTTATCCTATGACTTTCCAAGGTATCTTTGATATCCTGAAAAATATGGACTTGCCGCCTTGAAATCAGTATCAAGCAAACACCTCCCTTCTAAAAACTATTAATAATTTAATGAGCAAAAATAAAACCAGCTTTCTCACAATGAGAGAAGCTGGTGTGAAATTTCTAAATTTAATTTTCTTTTATTTTTTAGCTTTTAGAAAACTCAAACTAACCTCCCTCATCGGGGTAAAAAAGAAATAAAAGAAAAAGAAATCTCTTTTTTGGTTAATTTGCGTTTTCGAAGTTTTCATAACTATAAATTTATAATACTCATCTAAAATTGCTTGTCAATCCCCTGCACTAAAAAAATAATCCCGTAGAAGAATTTTAACTGCTTATCAGCAAAGCCAAAAGTTAAAATTCTCTACGGGACAAGCGCGGGGGCTTTTGCAATTGTGGTAGCAAAAGCCATGCTTTGTGGGGTTATGGCCCCTTCAGCCTCCCGCTTTTATATGGTGAATTTGAGACCGACTAACTGTCGCTTTCCTTCGGCCTTAATGACCTTAAAAGTTACCTGGTCTTTATTAACAGGGCAAACCCTACCTGTCACAGCAATGCCCTCAAATTCAATGGTCCATGTATCACCTTCTTCTGGATTAGAAACATAAAGGGCAGCCGGAGAAGTATGGAATACTGTTATTCCTGCTTGCTTTATAGCTTCCTCAACGGTTTCCATGGTAAATTCAAGGCCGACCAGCTCTCGTTTGCCTTGCACTTTAATTACCTCAAAAATAAGAAGGGTTGCGGTGATGGGGCTAGGATAAAGTTTGCCCGTTAAGAAAACTCCCTCTGATTCAATAACCCAGGTATTATTTTCTAAATTAACAACTTGAACTGGCGCACGGAATATTCTTTCGCCAACTCTTCTTACAATAACTTCTAAAATTTCTTTCATTTTCCGTCTCCTTATTATTAACGTTCAGAAAACAAAACCTCCCCAGCACTGGGGAGGTTTGAAGTTTTTTAATTACTTTCTAATCTACTTTTTATTGCCAAAAACCTTCCCAGCTTGGGGTTTTGATAACAAAACCAACAATAAACCAAGGAATTGTTTTTGGCTAACCTTTTTCATATCTTTAATTTTAATTTAGCAAATATGGAAATTTTTGTCAAATCTTTTACTGAGTTGGAGGGACTTGCCAAAGATCAATTATATATTTGGCCAATTGGCCAAATATTGGCGCAGCGCAAGAGCTGGCTGCATCTGATTGCTTGGGATTATCTAATCGAACTAAAATAATAAACCTTGGCTGGTTGGCTGGGGCAAACCCAATAAAGCTTTGAATTGTTCTGTCTTCATAATAACCTCCTGTTGGCTTTGGAATTTGAGCTGTTCCAGTTTTGCCTGCCACTAAATAGCCCGGAACTTTTGCCCTTCTCCCGCCCCCGTTTTCCACAACTGAAACCATCATAGCTGATAGCTGGGCAGCTGTGTTTTCTGAAATAACTTGGCCTTCTAAAGTGGGGTCTTTCGCTTGGGCAATATACGGCCTCATCATCAAACCCTTGTTGGCAATTGCTGATATTGCTTTTAATAATTGCAAAGAAGTTATTTGAATACCTTGGCCAAAGCTCGCCACAGCAAAATCCCTTGGATAGCCCTTTTTTAAGGTTTCATTAGCAGAATAAATCTCCCCAGCTAGGTCAACTTCAGTTTTTTTAAATAAGCCAAAACTTTGAGCATACTTTAAAAAAAGATTTTTGCCCAATTTTTGCTCCACAAAAACCATTCCAGTGTTAATAGAGTTTTCCAAAACCCCTACCATGCTTTGCTCGCCCCAAGCTTTTTTGGCAAAGTTATAAATTGAAGGCCCTCCCACGTTTACCTCGCCCGTATCCGTGAACCTTGTTTCTGGAGCAACTAAATTTTCCTCAAGGCCTGCGGCCATTGTAATTGGCTTAAAAACCGAACCTGGTTCAAATAAAGCCTGTAGGGCAGGGTTGGTAAAAGAAGACACTTGCTCCTCGCTAGCATAGAGATTTGGGTCAAAGTCTGGCCAGACAGCCATTGCTAAAATTTTACCGGTTGAGGGCTCCTGCACGATAATTTGGCCAGAGTCCATTTGCCAATCATGAGCAGCTTGTTCTAACAATTTTTCTGCTTCGTATTGAATATTATAGTCAATAGTGAGCTGTATACCTTTTCCGCTTTTACTGACGCTCTCATTACTTGGAGGCTCTTTAAAAGCCGAAGCTAAAATTGAAAAAACCGAACTGTTTCCTTTTAAAACTTGTTCGCCTTTTAAAACAGAATCATAAAACCCTTCCACCCCGTATTGGCCCTGGCCTGCACTATTAACAAAACCGACCAAATGCCCGGCAAATTTTTTTTGAGGATAAACTCTTACAAGTTCTTCGTCAACATAGATTCCTTTTAGATTTCTTTGTTTAAGCTCTTTAAATTGTTCCTCTGTGAGATCTTTCTTAATTGTTGCGCCCACAGCTAATTCAGCTGTTGTTGTGGCCAAGCTTTCTCCCAAAATTTGGCTTAATTCTCTGGTCACTGCTTCTTGATTTTCAGTTGAGATTTTATTGGGAAAAATATAAACAATTGGCTTTACTTTTGTTTTGGCTAATAAAGTTGCGCCATCGCTAAAAAATATATCACCCCGTTTGGTGTTTCCTTCCTGAACTGGTATCTGTTGGCCCAAAGCCAATGCCCCATAATATTCCCCTTTCATAACCTGTAAATAAAAAAGCTTAGCCAATAAAGCCGCTCCAAAAAGAATAAAAATTACAAATACAAAAATTGCCGGAATTTTTCGCATTTTATTTGTCAACTATCTATCAACCCTTACCAAATAGTCATTGGTTAGGGGAATATACTTGATGCTGTCATTCTTCACAAAGTTCAAAGCTAAAATTGCCTGTTCAGTTTTATCCAGGCCTGCAGTAGTAGCTGTTTGTTGGCTAAAAAACAAGCTTTGGCCTTGCTGTTCTGAAAGCTCTTGCTCAATTTTATTTAACGCATAACTGTTTTTGACCAAATCCTGCACTTGGTAAAAATAAAGCCCAAGTAAAAAAACAGACACTAAAATAAAATCTGCTATAAGGATTTTTCGACAAAGTAAATTAGCAGCTTCGTTGGAAAGTTTAGCAATAAATATAATTTTTTTAATCAATTTTTTCATCGTTAATTGTTTAGTTGCGCCACGCGCAACTTCGCACTTCTGGCTTTTGGATTTTCTTTAATTTCAATAGCAGAAGCAACGACTGGTTTTTTAGTTAAAATTTGCAAATTATTATTCTGAGCTTGAGTTTTAAAAAATTTTTTTACAATAGAATCCTCTAATGAATGAAAGGATATAACAGCCACTCTTCCGCCTTTTTCTAAAACCTCTAAGGCCTGGGGCAAAACATTTTTTAAATTTTCTAATTCATTGTTAACAGCAATCCGCAATGCCTGAAAAGTTCTGGTGGCTACATGGATTTTGCCGAATTTATAACTTTTAGGAAAACTCTTTTTAATAATTTCCACAAGCTGGAATGTTGTTCCAATCAGCTTTTGCCTCCTAATTTTTACTATGTTGCTTGCAATATTTTTAGCAAATCGCTCTTGGCCATACTCCCTAAAAATTCTTTCTAATTCTTCTTCTGGCCACTTATTGATAATTTCTTTGGCTGTTAATAACTGCTTTTCTGAATATCTCATATCAAGCGGTTCATCTTTTTGAAAGCTGAATCCCCTGCCACTATTTTCAAAATCCCATGAGGATATTCCCAAATCCAGCAATACGCCATTAATCGGCCCAAAATTTTCTCTCTCAACAATCTCTCTCAAATTAGCGTACGAATCATTAATTAAAACTAACCTATCAATTTTTAATTTTTCATTTTTAATTTTTAATTTTTCCCTGTCCCACTCTACTCCCAGAACTTTTCCATTAGGCCCTGTTTTTTCAAGTATGGCAACTGCATGCCCCCCAAACCCGAATGTGCAATCCACAAAGTTTTCATTGGGTTTTGGATTTAAATTTGCGATAACTTCTTTTAACAAAACTGGAATGTGCATATTAAACGCCTAATTCTTTAAGTCGTTCGGCCATATCCCCTGCTTCTTTTTCAGTTTTTTGCTTATAAATATTCCATTTAGCTTCATCCCAAATTTCAATTCGGTTATAAAGCCCAGCAATTATAGTTTTTTTGGAAAGCCCAGCATAATCCTTTAAGTAATCTGGCATTAAAATTCTGCCCAAAGCATCAATAGATACTTCCATTGCCCCAGCCAACATCATTCTGGCAAACCCTCGGGCATCGGCCTGGGATAATGGCAGCTTACTTAATTTATCAGCTAAAACTTGCCAATCTTTCATTGGGAATAAAAATAAGCAATTGTCCAATCCCCTGGTTATCACTGCTTTCTTGCCCAAAGCCTGCCTGAATTTCAAAGGCAAAGCCAATCTTTTCTTGTCATCTATTGAGTATTGATATTCTCCTAAAAACATAGTATGTCCCTAGACCCGGTCTAGGATAAGCTTAAAGTTATGCACATTTTTGGCAGTTTATCCCCACTTTTATCCACAGCCTCCCACACATCTCCATTATTGCACCAACCATTACCACTGTCAACTACTCCCCTACCACCTCAAGCTAACTAAAAACCCCTATAAAATAAGGGTTTTTAGTTAGTTTCTCTATTTAATTTCCCCACTTATCCACAACCCATATTACTTTCGTTTTTGGATAAGAGAATTTAATTTTCTTTGAGCTCGGAAATTATCGGTTTCTACTTTTCTAACAGTTGCCCATTTATCAAATCCAAGAATTTGGGATTTAAACAAGAAAAGCAATAAAGCAGCCAACCCCAAAGGCAATAACAAAGAGCCCAACAATGTTTCTGTGATGCCTGTGTTGATATTTGTAGCAGCTCCTGCAACGCCTGTTTTAACAACACTAACTGTGGCCGTGTCAGAAATAGAAACCCCAGTGTTATATACTAAAACCGAGTTAATCATATTATTGGTTCCGAAATTGAAAAACTCTTTGGCGTTCACTCTGGCTTTATAAGTTATTGTTTTGGAAGCACCCACTGGCATATCTCCAAGCAAAATGCTGTTAGCTATGCTGCGGCCATCATTAACCCCATCAACAGTTAAATTGCCAATATAGGTTAAGCCAGAAGGCAAGGCATCTTTCACATAAACGCTTGGGGCCATTACCGAGCCAGACGAGTTAATAACAACCCTATAAACCAATTCATCGCCGAAATTCGCTGAAACGCTATCCAAAAATCCAGTGCCATTGGTTAAATTTTGAACTGTTTTTTGAACTGACAAAGTATACTGCCCAGTGGTTGGGGGCTGATAACCTCCAACAGTAATTGTGGCTGTGCTTTCAGCTTACAATCCTAATCTTTCCACCCTAACTTTGGCAGTTTAAACGCCATTGCTGGGATAGTTGCATAAATTATCAGAAGTATAAGAAGAATTTGGGCCTTGATACATTGTTAATTGCCTGTCCCAAGAGCCGTCATTGTTACAATCAAACCAATATCTAACATCA
>JAQURU010000031.1 GCA_028715435.1 Minisyncoccota bacterium | reverse complement strand
TCTATTAGCTTTGCTGGCCACCTCTTTAACAATTTCAGCGCCCATGTTTTCTACTTTATCTTCAAGGTCTATTTCTTTGGCAATAGTAACGCCATCGTTAGTGATAGTGGGAGAGCCGAAACCTTTGTCCAAAATAACATTCCTGCCTTTTGGGCCAAGAGTAATTTTTACTGCATCTGCTAATTTATCAACGCCTGCTTTTAATTTCTTGCGAGCGTCTTCTGAATAAAGAATTTGTTTTGCCATATGTTTGTTAAAAATAACCAATAACCAAGAAACAAGATACAAACAAATTCGAAATTTCAAACAACAAATTACAAACGAGCTCTTTTGAATTTTGAAAATTGAGATTTGAGATTTGTTTGGTTATTGTTTCTTGTATCTTGGGATTTTCTGTGATTTTATTCTAAAATCGCAAGGATATCATCTTCTTTGATTATCAATAGATCTTTGCCTTCGGCTTTTATTTTGGAAACGCCATAGGGCTTGGAAAATAAAATTTTATCGCCAATTTTCACGGCCACAGGAATTTTTTCTCCTTTCACAGTTTTGCCAGGGCCAACAGCAATAACTTTGGCTTCCTCTGGGCCTTCTTTATCAGCTGACTGAGGCACAAAAAATCCTGAGTCAGTTTTTTCTTTATTGGAAATTGACTCAATTAAAATATGGTCAGATAATGGTTTGATAGTCATATTTTTTATTATTTTTGTTAGTATTTATATTTTATCCTAATCCCAGTCCTCGTCAATATCAATTGTAATTAAAATTAACCGGAAGACCTTGACCGCACCAAATTTTTGTTTTTTAGTAGTAATCATAGGCCTGCCTTATGCTTAATAAAGGCAGTTTACTACTTCTTCAAAACTTGTCAACCCTGCGGTGAATTTCATCATTTTTTTACCCAAAGGGTAGATGAAATTAAACTAACGAGGTCAAGTTAAAAGTTCTTGCAAGTATTTACCGGTCCAGCTGGTTTTGTTTTTGGTAATTTGCAAAGGCGTGCCTTCAGCCACAATTTGCCCACCCTTATCTCCACTTTCAGGGCCCAAGTCAATGATCCAATCAGCTGTTTTTACAAAATCTATATTATGCTCCACCACTAAAACTGTGTTGCCTTTGTTAACTAAGGCCTGCAAAACAAACAAAAGCTTGTTAATATCGTCTGGATGCAAGCCAGTTGTTGGTTCGTCTAAAATATAAAATGTTTTGCCAGTAGCTTTTTTGGAAAGCTCAGTGGCTAATTTTATTCTTTGCGCTTCCCCACCAGACAACGAAGGGGCTGGCTGGCCAAGCTCCACATAAGAAATGCCAACATCGTTTAAAGTTTTTATTTTTTGGGCTAAAACAGGTATGTTTTTAAAAAATTCCAAAGCCTCTTCAACCGTCATATTCAAAACATCGCTGATATTTTTACCCTTGTAATCAATTTCTAATGTTTCTTTTGAATATCGCTTGCCATTGCACCCTTGGCATTTTACATAAATATCAGGCAAGAAATACATTTCAATTTTTTTAACACCCTGTCCCTCGCACTCTTCACATCTACCTCCTTTAACATTAAAGCTAAAACGGCCTGATTTATAGCCCCTAATCCTGGCTTCACGGGCATTGGTAAAGAGCTCCCTAATGTAGTTGAAAGCACCAGTGTAAGTGGCTGGATTACTTCTGGGGGTTCGGCCGATTGGGGATTGATCAACTAAAACCACTTTATCTAAAAAATCTGTGCCCAGGATTGCCTCGTGCTTGCCAACTACTTCTTTGGAGCGATAAAATTTTTGATACAAAGCCTTAGCTAAAATATCATTCACCAAGCTTGATTTACCCGAGCCCGAAACCCCGGTTACGCAAACAAACTTTCCCAAAGGAATTTTAACATCAATATTTTTTAAATTATTCTCCTGTGCTCCTTTGATCGTTAAAAATTCTTGACTTTTGATTTGTATTTTTGACTTTTGATTTTTGACTTTTGATTTATCTATTCCAATTTGCTTCCTGCCTGACAAGTATTCTCCCGTCAAAGTTCTTGATCTAAAAAGTTGCTTGGGTGTTCCTTCAAATACCACTTTGCCTCCATGTTTACCTGCTCTTGGGCCAATATCAACTACCCAATCAGCGCTTTTCACTGTTGCTGGATCATGCTCCACCACCACCACTGTGTTGCCAGTGTCCCGTAAATTCTTTAAAGTGTTAATAAGCTTGCTTTGGTCTCTAGGGTGAAGTCCAACAGATGGTTCATCTAAGATGTATAAAACCCCGGTCAATTTAGAGCCAATCTGGGTGGCTAATCTTGTTCTTTGCTCTTCCCCGCCTGACAGCGTTTCTGCTTCTCGTGATAGGGTTAAATAATCAAGCCCCACTTCAATTAAAAACCCTAAGCGACTGACAATTTCCTTAACCAAGGGCTGGGCTATTTTTAAATCAGCTTGTTTTAAGTGTTTCAATAATCCTTCAAAAAAATTTTTGCTCTGAGCCACTGGCGTATCAGCAACATCAGCAATGGAATGCTGATTTACTTTTACAGCTAAAGCCTCGTGGTTTAACCGCTTGCCGTGGCATTTTTCACAAACCTTGTCCACCATATATCTTCTAATTTCTTCTTTAGCCCAGTCAGATTCAGTTTCCCAATATCGCCTTTCTAAATTAGGGATAACCCCCTCAAACCCTTCGGCTCCGCTCAGGGCAGGCCCTCTACTACCGTGTAAAATTAAATCTACTTTTTCTTGAGGCAAATTTTTTACTGGAACATCTAAAGAAAAATTGTGTTGACTTGCCAATGTCTGCAAGACGCTCCAGTAGTATCCCTGGCGGCCAATTTTATGGCTAGCTCTAGCCCAAGGAAAAATCGCTCCTTCAGCAATTGATAAATTTTTATTTGGAATAACTAAATCCGGAGAAACTTCCATTTTCTTGCCCAAGCCCTGACAATCTTGGCAAGCCCCGAAAGGCGAATTAAACGAAAACAATCGGGGCTCAATTTCAGGCAAAGAAATTTCACAATAATCACAAGCAAAATGTTCGCTAAAAATTAAGTCTTCTTCTTGTTGATTTTTGACTGTTGATTTTTGAATGATTACAGTGCCCTTGCCCAATCTTAAGGCAATTTCCAAAGAATCAACCAATCGAGATTTTTCTAAATCGCTGTCCAAAACTAAACGGTCAATCACAATTTCAATGTTATGTTTTTTTTGCCCGTCAATATCTCTGGCAATGGCTTCGTCGATACGCTGGATAATGCCATCAAGCCGCGCCCTAACAAACCCTGCTTTCTGGGCTTCTTGCAAAATTGCTTTGTGCTCGCCTTTTTTTAATCTAACCACTGGGCCAAGGATATAAAACTGGCTGGCTTTTGGTAGTTTGAAAATTTGTTCCACAATTTGATCAATTGTTTGTTTTTTTACTTCACGGCCGCAACTTGGGCAATAAGGCGTGCCAATTCTCGCAAATAAAACTCTTAAATAATCATAAATTTCGGTCATTGTGCCAACAGTTGACCTAGGGTTATGGCTGGCTTTGCGCTGATCAATGGAAATGGCTGGAGAAATTCCTTCAATTTTATCAACATCAGGTTTTTGCATTACACCTAAAAACTGCCTAGCGTAAGACGACAAGCTTTCAACATACCTGCGTTGGCCTTCAGCATACAAGGTATCAAAAGCCAAAGATGACTTGCCAGAACCCGAAACCCCAGTAATAACCACCAGCTTGTTTTTGGGAATATCCAAGTCAATATTCTTGAGATTATGCACCCTTGCCCCCCTGATTTTTATGTAATCATTTAACATAAGAAATACATATTATACTCTTTTTAAAAGCAAAATAAAAGAGGCCGTAGCCCCTTTATTTATCACCTCCTTTTGCTGGCACAAACCTAATTTTGCCAAAAAGAACAACATGCACCTCCACATGAGGAGACACTATTGGTTGCTCTTTTTCTGGGATAACTCTTTGGCCCTCCTGAACCTTTCTAATCGAACCAAAAGGCGCTTCTTCTCTCCCGATTTCATAAAGCCCACCCTTTTTGTCTTCCACAAAAAAAATAACCGTCACAGTTTTTTCATCTTTATCATTCGCCACAAAAATCACCTCCTTGTCAATGAACCAAATCCTAGACCCGGTCTAGGAAATTTGTGCTATATTGAGTTTGAAACAACTATGCCACTGAATCAAAAAAAATTCAAGTATGTAAACCTAAAAGATGCTAGCCTACTCCCTCCAACAACAGGGATTTATTGTTTTAAAAAAAATAAAGAATTTTTATATATTGGCAAAGCAATTAACATAAAAGAACGGGTTAAAAATCATATTGCTCAACCTAATTTCAAAGATAATATTTTTGTGCCCCAAACCCAAAAAATCGGCTTTATTGCCACTGGTTCGGAAATTGAAGCTTTAATATTAGAAGCCAATTTAATCCAGCAACATCAGCCCCAGTACAACACAATTTGGCGAGATAACAAAAGCCATAATTTTATTGCTATAACTAATGAAAATTATCCTAGAATATTAATCACTCATCAAAAAAATCAAAAAGCGAAATATATTGGTCCATTTATAGATGGTGGCGCTTTAAGGCAAACTTTACGCATTTTAAGGCGAATATTTCCATATAGAACCTGTAATAAAATACCAAAAAAAGCTTGCTTATATAAAGAACTTGGCTTGTGCCTTGCTCCTTGTGAGTTTAAGGTTCAAGGCGAAAAGTTAAAAATTAAAAACAATATTCAAAATTTAATAGCAATTTTAAAGGGCAAAAAAAATTCGGTTATAAAGACCCTAAGAAAAGAAATGGGACAAGCCAGCCAACAGCAGAATTTTGAAAAAGCCAAAATGCTAAGGGACCAAATTTTTGCTTTAGAAAATGTTTTTAGCCACAGCCATATCCTGCAAGAAGGAGCTCCGCTCCTTCAACTGAAAGAGCAGAGCTTTTTCGCGTCCTTTCTCAAACTGCAAGAGCTACTCCAAATAAAAAATAAAATCAAACGAATAGAAGGCTATGATGTTTCTAATATCCAAGGCCAGGAAGCAACTGGGAGTATGGTGGTTTTTACCAGCAGCCAAGCAAACAAAAATGAGTATAGAAAATTTAAAATAAAAATATCTGGCAGGCCTAATGATACGGCTATGTTAAAAGAAGTTCTGTCTCGAAGGTTTAGGCATAAGGAATGGGCATTACCACAAGTAATTTTAATTGACGGCGGAAAAGGCCAGCTTAATGCGGCGCTGGCTGCATTAGCTGGCATAGGCCCGTCCTCGGAAAATTCCCGAGGACGAGCCTATGTAATGGCCTTAGCAAAAAGAAAAAATGAATTGTTTATAGAAAGTAGAAAAAAGCCAATTTCTTTAAAAGACTTGCCTCAAGAGATTTTTAATTTAATCTTGCAAATACGGGACGAATCTCATAGATTTGCCATAACGTATCATAAAAAGCTCCGTTCTAAACTTCTAATTTCATAATTTCCGATTGACGGAAAAACAAAAAAAGAGTATTATATTGTTATGGTGGGAAAAGGCCTTTTTTGGGCAATCATTGCTTCAATATTTGGGCTTTACCTGGCAACTTTATTTGTGCCAGGTGTTTACATTGATGGAACCGGGGCCCAATTTCTAAAATCCTTAACATTAGCTGGGTTGGTGTTAGGACTGTTGCATATTTTTGTTAAGCCAATAATTGATTTAATAACTTTACCTTTACGAATTTTAACTTTGGGCTTAATTGGCATTTTAATAAATATTGCCATTATTGAAGGAGTGGATATTTTATTCCCCTCTCTACATATTAAGGGTCTGGTGGCTTTATTTTTTACAGCTTTGATTGTTTTTGCGGCTAATGTAATTGCCTCTTTCATCTCTAAAAGAAAAAGAAAAAATTAACTTATGATTTCAATTTTGTTTATTTTACAAATTATTGTGCCAATTTTATTGATTATTTTTGTTTTGCTGCAACAACGAGGCACAGCTTTAGGAAGCGCATTTGGGGGGGGCGGCGGTTTTTATTTAAAAAGAAGGGGCGCAGAAAAAAAGATTTTTATTGCTACTATTGCTCTTGGCGCTTTGTTTATTATTATTTCTATTTTAAATTTAGTTGGAAAGTCGTAAATTTTACGCATAACAAAATAAAGCTTTGTCTTTAAACATAAAAGGGCTTTTTCCAAAGCCCAAAAACCCTGAAAAAGACCCTTCTTTTCTTAGGGTGAAAATTCCGACTAAGAAACAGTGGAAAAAATTTTTTTCTGTTTTAAGTAAAAAAGAGAAAGTAAGCTTTTCGTCTTTTTTGCTTTTACTTATTGCTTCTGGATTATTTTTAGTTCTTGGGTACTATTATAAAAACACGCAACCCGCTCCAGCGCCTGGAGGCATCTACACAGAAGGCATTATTGGCCAGCCAAGAATTATCAATCCTTTGTATCTTTCCACTCAAGATATAGATCGAGATATTGTGGAAATTGTTTTTGGGGGTTTAATGAAATATGATGAAAATGGCCAGATTATAAAAGACCTAACCCAAGATTACTCTATCAAAGAACAAGGAAAGGTTTTTGAAATAACCCTCAAAGAAAATTTAGTGTGGCATGATAACGAACCCCTAACCGCAGACGATGTTATTTTCACAGTTAATCTTATTCAAAACCCAGAATATCAAAGCCCTTTAAGAGTAAAATGGGCAGGCATCACAGCGGAAAAAATCACGAATCGAACAGTCTCTTTCAAGCTTCCAAAAGAATATGCTGGCTTTACAGAAACACTTACAGTAAAAATTTTACCAAAGCATATTTTTGAAAACGTTTCACCTCAAAATTTGCCCTTGAGCTTAGTTTCTGAAGAATATTTAATTGGCTCGGGACCTTTTAAATTAAAAAAAATTGATCACGATCAAACCAGCTCCATTACCAAAATTACCCTTGAAAAGAACAAAGATTATTACGGGCAAATTCCATTTTTAAAAGAAATAGTTTTTGCTTTTTTCAAAGATGAAAAAGCATTGAAAAAATCCATTGCTCTTGATGAGGTAAACGGCTTTAGCATTAGCGATCCCTCGCAATATAAAGATATAACAAAGGGGTTTAAGGTTTATTCTATTGCCGCGCCAAGATACTTTGCAGTTTTCTTTAATGCCAAAAATTTAGGTGTTTTCAAAAATCAAGAACTAAAAGAGGCCTTAGCTTTATCAACCAACAAGGAAGCACTGGTTCAAAATGTTTTTACTGGCAAAGCCCAGGCTGTTAATTCACCTATTTTACCAAGCTTCTTCGATTTCCAACAGCCAAACACAACCGACCAGCTAAACATAGTTAAAGCCCAACAATTGATTCAACAAGCTATAGCAAGCAGCAAAGAAGCAACGGTTTTCACGCAAAATTTAACTTACGGAAGCTCTGGAGAGGAGGTAAAAATGCTACAAACTTGTTTGGCAAAATTTAGCGATATTTACCCAAATGGTGAAATAAATGGAAATTTTGGACCAAAAACTAAAGAAGCTGTTATTAAATTTCAGGAAAAATATACTGATGAGGTATTGGCTCCTTCAAATATTACCAAAGGAACAGGAGATGTAAAAACAGCAACAAGAAAAAAGCTAAACGAAATTTGTTTTGAGCCAGAAAGCACTTCAACAGAAAACATTCCAATTACTTTAACAACCTGCGATAAATTCCCTCTGCCTGCCATTGCTCAAGAATTAAAAAAACAATGGGATGAAGTAGGATTTGACGTAACCATTGAAACTGTTTCTTTGGCTGATTTACAAAATAATGTTTTAACCAAAAATAGTTTTAATATTTTGCTGTTTGGAGAGGCCTTAGGGGCCATCCCTGATCCGTTTCCTTTTTGGCACTCTAGCCAAAAAGATTACCCTGGGCTGAATATTGCCAACTATACCTCAAAAGCAGCTGACTCTTATTTAGAGAAAGCCAGAGAAGCTCAAACAGCACAAGAAAGACAAGCTTATCTAGAATATTTTCAGGACACTTTAATTCAAGATATGCCAGCGATTTTCTTGGTAATGCCTGATTATGTTTATGTTCTTTCTGATATAATAAAAGGTTTTGAAGTTGCTAAAATAACCGAACCAGCCAAGCGTTTTTCTAACATTGAACAGTGGTATATAAAAACTAAAAGAGTTTGGAAATAATTGAAAATTTATGAAACAAGTTATATTAAATTTTCCCCAACAATTCGCAAAAGGCATAGAAGCAGCGAAACATGCAAAGATTGAAGGTGTTTTTGATAATCTTATTGTTTGTGGAGTGGGCGGGTCAGCTTTGCCCGGAAGTTTACTTTTAGATATGGCTGACTTGCCTTTTCCGGTTTTTATCCACCGTAATTATGGCTTACCCGCTATTGCTAACGAAAAAAGCTTAATTATCTGTATTTCCTTTTCTGGCAATACAGAAGAAACATTATCGGCTTTTCAAGAAGCGCTTATAAAAAACTTAAAGCCAATAGCTATTACAACTGGCGGAAAACTGCAAGAATTAGCCCAGCAAAATAATTTGCCCGCAGCTATTGTGCCAAACGATTGTTTGCAACCAAGATTTGGCACAGGGTATTTGGTGTGTGCTTTAATAAAAATTTTAGAAAACTGCGGTTTAGCTAAGGGAATTAGCCAAGAAATTTTGAAAACAGCAAATAGCTTAAAGCCAGAAAATTTTGAAACAAAAGGAACAGATTTAGCGAAAAAATTAACTGATAAAATCCCAGTCGTGTACGCCTCCAGCCAATATAAATCTGTTGCGAAAATTCGGAAAATAAAGATCAATGAAAATTCCAAAATTATGGCTTTTAGGAATTATTTTCCAGAGCTAAATCACAATGACATGGTTGGCTGAACTAATGTAAAGGGTGGGTTTTACTTTATAATCTTAAAAGA